>JAIEQO010000736.1 GCA_019747655.1 Gemmataceae bacterium
ACCGCCACCTCCAGGGCCCGCAGGTCCGGCGGGGCGGCGTTCAACAGCGGCTGGGCCGTCGACAGCGTCAGGTTCACGTTCCCCCAGTCCTCCCCGGTCTGTTGCTCGACGGCCGCCAGGTACTCCAGCGTCACCGGGTCCTTGTCCTTCGCCCCGGCCCGGAGCTTGTACACCGGCCGCCACCCGGCGCGCGACACCAGGTAGCTCAGCCGGACCACCCCCGGCCCGGCCTTCTTGTCCACCAGCACGACCGCGTCCCGCTCGGTCCGGACCGACCCGCCGGCCCGCTCCCCGAGCAGCCGCTTGGTGAACTCGGCCTGCTCCCCGAGGGCCTCGATCTGCTGCTTGATCTCCAGGGCGCCCTTCGCCCGCTTGGCCCGGTCGTCCTGGACGAACTTGGCCAGGGTGATGATCTTCTCCGGGTCGAGCTGGCCCTTGTCCGTGACCGTCTCCAGCGACTTGGCGGTGAACCCTTCGAGCTTGTCCAGGAGCTTCAGGTTCTCCTCGGCCGCCTTCAGGTCGGCCTGGAGCCCCTGGGTCTTCTGGGTCAGCGTCTTGAGCTGGGCGTCGAGCTTGCGGACCTCCTCCCGGGTGTCCTCGGCGATCTGCCGGGTCCGGAACCGGACGCTCAGCACCCGCCCGGCGTCCCCGCCCTCGGCGTACAGCGAGGTCGGGATCACCTGCGGCGGCATCGGCGAGACCACCACCTCCGCCACCCCGGCCGCGTCCGGCAGCGTCACCTCCCGGGTGACGAGGGCGGTCGACTGGTACAGGGTGACGGCCGTGATCCGGCTCGCGGCCGGCTTGACCGGGTCGGCCTTCGGGTCCTGGCCGCGGGCCGTTAACCCCAGGCCGGCGGTCAGGATGGCGAGGGCGAGGAAGCGGCTCATGGTACACCGGGGGAGTCGGTAATCGGGGGGACCCCTCCCCCCTTCGTTTTTCCCAGTTGCCGTAAACCGTTGCGGATTTTTCACATGGGTGCGATCGGCCGGCTGCCACCCGGCAACGGACTCTGACGCAACCCGTTGCCCTGTCTGCCCTTTTACACGGTCCGCTCCGTTGCCGGACCCGGTCACGGTCCTGACCGATTCGCTGGCCCCGGACCCAACCCCGGGTCCGGGGCCAGCGAACCACTCCAGTATACTATACTTTTGTGCAATAACAAGCCGGGTGGGGAAAATGCCCCCTACTTCCCGGCCTCGAACCCCCGGGCCTTGGCCTGCTCCCGGACGACGCCCCGGACGGCCTCGTCCAGCGCCTTCTCGGCGTCCGACTTCGGCTGCTTGGCCCGCTCGGCGTCGACCACCTTCTGCCGCTTGGCCGACAGCTCGGCCACCTGCTTCTGGATGTCCGCCCGCTCGTCGGCCTTCTTCTTGACGTAGGCCAGCCGCTCCTCCGGCTTCAGCTTCTTCAGCTCGTCCGGCAGCTCGTCCTCGGGGACCTTCGCCAGGTCGAAGTCCTTGTCCTCCTTCATCCGGTCCACGAGGTCCCACTCGCTGTTGCGGTACAGGGCCCCGGCCTTCGACGCGGCCCGGCCGAGGGCGGCGGTCGGGGCGGCGGCCCCGGCCGGGGCGGCGGCCAGGGCGTTCCGGTCCTGGGCCGCCTGGTTGGCGAACTTGTCCGCCCCGAGCTTGCCGTACCGGACGTAGGTGCCGTTCAGCTTGGCGTCGAGCTTCAGGATTTCCGCGTCGAACTCGGTCTTCACCGCGACCTCGGCGGCCGCCCGGTTCTGGTCGATGGAGAGCCCCTTCCCGCCGCACTGGGCCGCGAACCCCATCCACCCCGGGGCGATCCCGTCGGCCGCCGAGCCGCAGTAGATGGTGTTGACCACCACCCCGGCCTTCTTCGCCCGGGCGGCCGCGTCGGCCAGCGACACCTCCTTGTCCTGGTCGGCGGCCTCGTTGCCGCAGACGAAGATGACCTTCAGGGCCCCGTCGGCGGCCGACCACTTCTGCTCGGCCAGGGCCGCGGCCGTCACCCGGGCGACCAGCTCGGTCCCGCCGTTGGTCCGCAGCCCGTTGAGGGCCTTGTACACCTCGTCCAGGTCGGCCGTCAGGTCGACCTCCTTGCGGACCCAGCCGCTCTGCGGGGTGTAGGTGTCGTGCCCGTAGCTGTAGAGGGCGACCCGGAGGTCCGGGGTCGGCTTGAGCCGGGCCAACTCGTTGACGATGTCCCAGAGCTTGAGCTTGGCCGAGTCGATCAGCCCGTTCATGCTGCCGGACACGTCCAGGCAGAGGACGAGGTCGATCGGCTTGGCGGCGACGGCGGGCTTGTCGGCGGCCCGGGCCGGGGCGGCGACGGCGGCCGCGACGACGGCGGCGGCGGCGAGACGTGAGGCGACGGACATGCGGCCTCCTCCTGGGGCGGGCCGGGCCGGGGCGCTTCCTCCCCGGCCCGACCTCACCGGCGATTGTAACCGCCGGGCTGTAACGGAGGGGTAACGAAGGGGTTGGGACGAAGAGGGGGTGCGGTAGCGCCCCACCCGGGACGGCGGGTGCGGGACGAGTCGCCCAACAACTCCCCTCGACGGCGAAAGTGACAGCGGAGCAGCCGGGTAGGCGTCACTTTGGCGTATACACCAAAGTAGCCGCCCCGAGAGGCCCCGATTCGAGCGGCCGTCAGGCGGCTAACGACCCAGCTCAGCAGCGACAGCGGCCGAGTGAGTTACGAACTTCAGAAACCCTACCTGGCACCCTCGTCTGCTGCAACGGCTAGTTTGTGGAAGCGTGTTGCAGCGAAAACAGCCGGCTCGATCATTCTATCGGGTCAGCACTTGCGGCAAATCTCTGTCCTCTGAAATCGCCTGCCCTCCCGGTCGTGGAGGGCAGATGGAGGGCAATCGAGGGGTTGCGTTGGAGTTACGTCGGTGGGGGCGGACGCACCCTTCGGCGATACTTCAGGCGTCCTTTCGGAGTCCTCGTCATGGCCTGGCTCGAACAGCACCGGACCTCTGGACATTATCATCTCTGCTTCCGTTTTGGAGGCAAGAAGTATCGTCGCACCCTCGACACCAGCGACACGAAGTCGGCCGAGGCGACCCGACTTCGCTTCGAGGAAAACCTCGTCCTGCTCGAACGCGGCCGCTTCGAGCTTCCGCCGGATGCCGACCTCATCACCTTTCTGCTCTCCGACGGCAAGTTAGCGGCACCGCCGGTCGTCGCCCCGTCGCCGCTCCTCGGCGATGTCTTCGACCGCTACCTCGCCACCTGCGGGAACGGATCGATGGAAGCGAACTCGCTGGAGATGCTGGTTCTCCACTTGAAGCAAATCCGCCGCAAGCTCGGCGACTCGTTCAAGCTCCAGCAGCTTTCGACCTCGCACTTGCAGGAATACGTCAACACGCGCGTCCGTGTCAAAGGCAACAAGTCGATTCCGCTCAGTACCGTGTCGCTGCAAAAGGAAATGGCGGCGTTCCGGGCCTGCTTCAACTGGGCCGTGCAGACGGGCATCCTGGAGGGCACGTTCCCGAACAAGGGACTGCGGTATCCCAAGGGCGAGGACAAGCGGCCGTTCACGACCTGGGAGGACATCGAACGCCGAATCGGTCGCGGTGGCCTCGCGGCGGGCGAAATCAAGAAGTGGTGGGACTGCCTTTTCCTCGATCTCGGTCAGGTGGCCGAGTTCGTCGCGTTCATGGCAACGCACGGCTCAAAGCGGTGGATGCACCCGATGATTGCGACGGCGGCCCACACCGGGGCACGGCGTAGCGAACTCGTCCGGCTCCACGTCGATGACGTGGACTTCCAGGGCAAGACCATTCTGATCCACGAACGCAAGCGTGTGAAGGGGCAACGCACGACCCGGCGGGTTCCGCTCACGCCGTTCCTGGAGTCGGTACTCAAGAACTGGCTCGCCAAAGATCACACCGGAGGGCAGAACTTGTTCTTCGATCACGAAGACGGCAAGGCGGTGCCGGTCACGGTGGACGATGCCGGCTGGCAGTTCGTGCTTTCGGTTCGCGGCTCGAAGTGGTGTGTGCTGCGAGGCTGGCACGTCCTGCGGCACTCCTTTGTCTCGAATCTCGCCGCCAAAGGTGTTGACCAGCGATTCATCGACGAGTTTGTGGGGCATAGCACGGAGGCTCAACGACGCCGCTACCGCCACCTGTTCCCGCACCAGCAGCGGCAGGTACTGTGCAACGTGTTCGGCCCCTGACTGCGAAAGGCATCCACTACACCGTCCTGTCTCGAAAGACGGCGGGACGGCGTTCGGCCTTGAATCGAAGCTTGTCAGCAACGCCCCAGCCATGCCATGATAACCCAACCCTTCGATTCGATGATGAGAAAATGACACCGGTATGACATCACCACGAGACCCCAAACGGAAACTTGTCCCGCGAGGCAAGGCGAACGCCCAACGGCCGGACGACTTCGATGAAGTCCTCCGGCTGATCGACGCCGCGCGTGTTCGCGCCGTCGCCGCCGTTAACACGACTCTGATCGAACTTTACTGGCAGATCGGGGAGTACATCAGCCACAAGATCGCATCGGCCTCTTGGGGCGAGGGCGTTGTCGAGCAGCTCGCGGCCCACATTGCCCAGAAGCACCCCGGCTTGCAAGGCTTCACTCGCCGCAACCTGTTCAGAATGCGGCAGTTTTACGAGACCTACCGGGCCGACGAGAAAGTGTCACCGCTGGTGACACAATTGCCCTGGACCCACCATTTGCTCATCCTCAGCAAATCGAAACGCTCGGAAGAACGCGAATTCTACCTGCGTATGGCCACCTCACAGAAGTGGTCGAAACGTGAACTGGAACGGCAACTGAACGGGGCGCTTTTCGAGCAGGTCGTTCTCTCGCCGACAAAAGTGTCACCGCCGGTGACACTTTTGCACCCCGATGCGTCGAGCATCTTCAAGGACAGCTACTTCTGGGTGACGCCTTTCGCCATCTCGCGTCTGATCTCGGCGCGGGGCCGGGTGAGCCAGTCGTAGTGATTCCACCTCCGCTTCTTCAGCCGCGGCTCGTAACGGTCAGGGCGGTCCGCAACACGGTGGGTGGCGATGGCGGCGAGCAGATCCCGGTACAGGCGTGTGCGTTCGGTGGTGCCGGCCGCGCGAAACTCAAGTAGCGGCCGAAAGGCCGCCAGGGTTTGCAGGGCACCCGTGAAGCTGATCGACCGCGGCACCGCGTCGTGTGTGGCCGCGGCCTGGGCCATCACGGTGCGGATCAGGTTGTACGCCAACACGTCCACCCACACTTCCTTGCGCGCCTGCTCCGGCGCCTTGCATCGCAACTCGCTCATCCCGATCGCACACTTGATCGACCGCAGGTCGAGTTCGTTGTTCCACCGCGCCCGGTACAGCGCCGCCAGATCCTCCTTGGTCACCTGTCGCGGGTCCAGAAGCGTCGTCACCACCACGACCGACTTGGTCCGGAAGCCGGGTTGCGTGACCCGCACCCGTGCCTCCCGGACCGTGATCGCCTCCGGCAGCGACCCGTACGTCTCCCGGTCCAGCGAGCGGATCGATGTCGGCTTGGCCCAGCGGACGATGTGGTCGTCGGGACCGAGGCGCTGCCCGCGTCTGAAGTCCGCCGAGCGGTGCGCCTTGTTCAGCCGGCTGACGAGATCGACGCCGCGCGCCTGGAGCATCTGGATGCTTGCCCAGTTGGCCGTCAGGCTGTCGGCCAGGATGACGTCGCCGGTGGCGAGCACGTCCCAAACTGGCGGAGCAGGCTGCATCACGCCGTCGAACAGAAAGTAGACACGCATCCCCCCTTCGCCGCGCCGAGATGCGTGTCGAACCACTCGACAAACGCCGGTACCACGGTCAGGTTGTGTTTCGCCGTAAACGTGTGTTCCCCGCCCTCGATCACCAGCAGCTTGCTCTTCACCTTCGCCTTCTCCAGCGCCGCCAGCATGGTATTGCTGTGTTCGATGGTAACGAGTTCGTCCTTGTTACCGTGGATGAGCAGCGTCGGCGGGGTTTTGGCAGTCGCGTGCAATACCGGGCTGTAGTCGCCGGCGAGCTTCGGATCGAACGTCAGCGGCTTCATCAGGGCTGTGCTCGCCTTGACCAACGGCGGTGGGTCACTCACCCACTTGCGGATGTCGGTCGGTGGACAGATCGCAACGGCGACGGCGATGCGGCTGCTCTGGCGAAGAACCTCGTCCTTCGCCTTCGGGTCGCCGTCGTCCCTGGTCGGACCAGACGGAATACCACCCGCCACTCTGGATGAGCAGCACGCCCGCCCCATTCGGTTTGGGCGGCGTGAACACGTCGAACGCCAGGGCCATGCCGTCCTTGCAGCCGTAACTACGTCGTGCCGAATCTTCACTCCGACGTCGGCCAAGACGCACGGGGCCGAAGTGGAAATCACTGTGTGGATCAATAGTCTCATAGTCATTCGACATCATTGTGTGTCTTTACCAGGATGGAGCGCATCAGGTGATCCAAGTAGGTCGGAGAGGAACCCTCGGAACTCCACAATCGTATCCGTGCACCGCAAGTCGGGTCGGAGCAACTCTCGAAGCATAAGACGGTGGGCCCACGGGAGCGACTGGGTGTCCGGTACCGGGACGAAGAGGATTGTGAATAATCGCCCGATGCGCTCCCTTAGTGGGGCATCGCCCAGCGCGTCTTGAACGGTCACTCGGAATCGCGATGCCGCGACTGCGACCGCCTCTCGAAACAGCGACTCTTTGCCCCGGAAGTGGTAACTCACAGCGGCGATGTTCGTCCCGCCCCGGGCCGCAATTTCCCGTACAGTGGTCCCGTGAAACCCCTTCTCGGCAAACTCCTCACCACCCGCCTCCAGTAGTCGTTCCCGAGTCCGAACCCCATCCCCACGCCGGGAAGCGTCCAGACCGACTGGAATCAGCTCGCGCGCTCGCCCCACGGTACTTCCTCGCAGCCAAGTCGTATTGACCCCAACCAAGGTCGTCGCTAATTATTTTACTGTCCAGTAGGTTAACTAAAAGGTGAGTGATCGAGGGGGCGGCCGTCACTTCGTCATGGGCCGGATGTGCCGGACCGGCATGTGCTGGACCCTCGATCGAGGGATCTCAGGCCATGCTCAACGTCCGGGCCGTCCGCCAAGCCGGCCTCGCCGACCAGTTCCACCCCCACCACGCGACCAGTGAAGCGAGAAAAATCCACCAATACAACGACCTGCTCAAAAACTACCAACCGTTTGATTTTTGCGGATGACGGGATACATTCATACAGATCTCGCTACCGCAGGGCGCAATACCTATCCCAGTTCGCAAATTATTTATTGCCTTTTGCTGGAGAAGGCACAGTAGGCATGGGTGCCTTTCCAGTGTCCGGCACCACTGGCTGGTCTTGTCCCATTTTCTTGATGCTTAACGGGACTTGACCGGGTGGAGTGATAGGCGAAACGGGTCGAGCAAGTCGAATCTCCCAGCCGCCCCCCAAGGCGCGATATAGATCGACCAAGCTTTGTGCCGAAGCACCACGGGCGACCGCCAATCTTTCCTCTTGGCCTAGCAACAACTGCTGCACAACAAACAACCGATTGAAGTCGGTCTCTCCCGCGCGATACTTGACCTGGGCGACACGCTCCGCTTCACGAGCATCACGAACACTCGTCTCCAGCAGTTTGACTTGATCGAGCAGGTGCAGGTAGGCAACTATGGCGTTCTCTGCTTCTTCGTTGGCCTTCAGCACCGTTTGCTGATAATTGGCAATGACTTGCTGAAATACGGCGTTTTCGGCTTTGATATTGTTGAGCAGCCGCCCATAGTTGAGCACTTCCCAGCGGAACGACGGGCCGATCGTTCCTCCGAAAGCACTACTCTTGAACACGTCGCTGAACTTGCCGGCCTCCCATCCCAGGGAGCCCAGAACGGAGATATGGGGGTATAATGCGGACGTTGCGACACCGATCTCCGCACTCTGAGCCGCGACGATCCGCTCGGCTCGACGAACATCCGGCCGTCGCCAGATCAACTCCGCCGGAATACCAACGGTCACTGTTCCCGGGGCTTTGGGAATCGGAGCAGGGCTGTTGATGATGTCCGAAAGGTCGTGCGGCGGCATACCCATGAGTACGGAGAGGCGGTTCTGCGCCTCTCTCCGTCGAATTTCAATCCGTTCGATGTCGGCGAGTGTGCTGCCGAGATTCGCCTTGGCCTGAGGATAGTCCAGTTCGCTGCCCTCGCCTTTCGCATCGAATCGTGCCTTTGCCACACGGGTACTTTCGGTCTGCAACTCCGCATTCTTCTTGGCGACTGCGAGTCGTTCTTCTTCCGTCCGCAATTCGATGTATGCCGTCGCGACCTGGCCGATGAGCATCACTAGCACTTCGTCGTAGCCGAACACGGAGCTGTCGAGTTGTGCGTCCGCCGCCTCGACAGAGCGCCGGAATCTCCCCCAAAAATCGAGTTCCCACGCCAGGCTGCTGCCAATCCGCCAGTTGTTAAACCGTGTCGAGGCCAGATTCGCGAAAGGCGACGACGAATCGACATTAGGGAAAAGCGCGACTTCAGTACTACGCTGAGTTCGAACAAAATCAAGACTCACGTCTTGCACTTGCGGGAAGAGTTGACCGACCGCGACTCCTCGACGAGCCTGGGCCTCAGCTACTCGAAATCCGGCCTCCCTGAGACTAATGTTCTGCTCATACGCTGTTTGGATGAGTCGGTTCAAAACGGGATCGTTGAAGACACTCCACCAGTCTTTTAAGTCCGGGGCCTGTTTGGAAAAGCGCTCGCTTCGCGAGTCGATCCACTCATCTGCCACAGGTACTGCCGGCGGCTGATAGTTTGGCCCCACCTTGAATCCGTTGTGGATGTATTCCCGTACGCCCGTGCATCCGACGAGGCAGAAGCTGGAGAACACCACCAGAATCCGCAGCAGACCGAGCCGTTGAATCAACTTACGCATTACGCTCATCCTTGCCGAACAGGTTCGGACGACAGCCGCGACCGGATACTTCACGCTAATCGCGAAATCGCGAGCGCATGCCGGGTCTGTCAGATCTTGTTTCCGCTCGTTGGAGTTAAACTCAGTGCGTGCGGAATGCGTTTCTGGTATCGGCGGAAATACCGGCAGACTTGATACAAAGCATCCTCTCGGCGAAATCCATATTCGGCCATTGATGTGACGTTCAGGGATTCTGTTCCGCTGTTACGCCTCACGAGTGAAGTCTGGGCTGTCCGAGGTTTTCCGGCCAGTTATTTGCCGTGGCCCGCTCGGCTGATGGATGACAGTGTCGTGCAACTCGGCCAACGCCAGCGGGGCAGCGCCGGACCGAATAAGGCATGCGCCTTCCTTCAGGGCCACCTCGGCCACCTCCCTGCCGTCATACTGTTCGGTTTTGGATCGCCGGTGATTAAATACGGGGGTACGCCGAGAGGCAGGACATCGCCCGGACTTCGGATAAGCTCGTCCCCCCGAGCGTGCAAGGACTCATGGTGCCAGGTCGTGGGAGGGGCAAGATCGCCCCGGCTCCACAAGCCTCCCAGAATTCACAAGATCACACCCGTAATGGTTTTGCGCGTTGGCCATCAACCAGCGTATCGACCACACGGCCGAGTCGTCTTGACATCGCCCCCGGTAATCCCTATTTCTTTACTGACGAGTAAGTCAAATAAAAAATGGGAAGTTCCCGTGACGAAATCGACTACCCGCCCTCCGGGTCGACCGAAAGACCCCGAGCGGACCCGTCAGCGGAAGGACGACATCCTAGCCACGTCGGCAATCATCTTCGCGCGCCAAGGGTACGCCGCCACCGACCTGGACGAGATCGCCAAGGCGATCGGGGTGAGCAAGGCGACGCTCTACTACTACTACGAGAGCAAAGAGCAATTGTTTCTGGCTGCCGTCGATCTCGGGATGCGGAAGCTCCAAGAAGTCGTTCGCGACATGAGCGATCAGATTGAAGAGCCGCTCGACCGGATCAAAGCGGCGGTACACGCCTATCTCCGGTTCTTTCACGAACACCCGCAGTTCGTTGAGCTGATCATCCAGGAACGGGCCGTGTTCCGTGATCGCAAGACTTCCACGTACTTCGAGCACCGGGATGCCAGTGCCCAGCGGTGGCGGGATCTGCTCGCCGGACTGGTCCGAGTTGGCCGGGTCCGCGACCTACCGGTCGATCGACTGCTCGACGTGCTCAGCGACCAGGTCTATGGGGCAATGTTTACCGCCCACTTCACGGGGGGCCGGAAGACGCCAGAAGAGCAGTCAGCCGACATCATCGACATCGTCCTCGGGGGAATGCTTACCCCGGCCGAGCGGAGGAAAACCAATGTCAGTTGAACAACTCGTGACCGCCCCCGCCACGCCAACCGCACCGGTTCACCCACCGCCCCCGAAACCTCCCGGGGGCGAGTTACGGAAGTGGGTGATCCGGCTCGTGATCCTTGCCGCCGTGGTGGGGGTGGTGGGCGTCGCGACCGGCGTTATCCCCGGCCGCCCGAAGGGGAACACCCAGGCCGACCTGGCAGCCGGGGCGAAGGACCAACCGAAGCAACGGGAGGCAAAGCCGGTCCCCGTCACGGTCCAGCCGGCCACAGCCCGTCCGGTCCAGCGGAAGGTTCAGGTCGTCGGCACGATGATCGGCCGGGAGGAGATCACCGTCACGGCGAAGGCCGACGGCCGAATCGTCCGGATCTATTCCGACCTGGGCGACGACGTGAAGCCCGGCGACGTGCTTCTGGAGATCGACGACACCGATTACAAGCTCGCCGTTGCCGAAGTGCAACAGGCGCTTGAACTCGAACTGTCCAAGCTCGGCCTGAGGGAGTTGCCGGCAAGCACTTTTGACGTGAGCCTCCTTCCGGCGGTTGTCAAAACAACGGCGTTGGAACGCAGTGCCGCATCCCGGTTTGAACGGGCCAAGAAACTTCTGTCGGAAAAGTCGACTTCAGAAGAGGCGTACAATCTGGCCGAGGCCGACTACAAGGTCGCGGTGGCGAACTTTCAACAAGCGGTCCTCGACGCCCGGTCCACCCTCGTGGCCATCGGTCAGAAGAAAGCCCAGCTGGACACCGCCCGCCAGCGGTTGGCCGACACGAAGGTGGTCGTGCCGGTCATTTCCGCGCAGCCGATCCCCGTCGTCGGCCCAGGCGGCAAGCCGATCGTACTTCCGGCGGTGAGTCGGTTCTCGGTGTCCCGGCGGATGGTGTCCGAGGGGGAAATGCTCAGAGTCTCCCCGACAACATCCATGTCGATCTTCAAGCTGGTAGTGGACGACTACCTGAAGCTCGGGGCGACCGTCCCGGAGCGGCATTTGGAAGACATCAAGATCGGCCAGGAAGTGGACATCGAGGTCGAGTCCCACCGCGGGCGGGTGTTCAAGGGGCTGGTCGTCCGGATGAACCCGACCGTCGACCCGGCGAACCGGACCTTCCAGATCGTGATCGGGGTGGCCAACCCGGATCGCAAACTCCGGGCCGGGAGCTTCGCCAAGGCCGCCGTCTCGACGCGCATTGACCCGACGGCGGTCACCGTTCCGGAGGAGGCCGTCGTGTCGTTCGCCGGGGTGACCAAGGTGTTCGTCGCGGACGGCGGCAAGGCCCGCGAAGTCCCCGTCACGCCCGGGGTCCGGGTCGAGGTCGGGGCCGACGGCTGGGTCGAGGTGACCGGGGATCTGAAGCCCGGGGCGGCCGTGGTGACGAGCGGCCAGTCGCAGTTGTCCGAGGGGAAGCCGGTCCGGGTGCGGGACGGGAAGTAACGGCGGCACGGCGAGCGAGCCACATTACACGACGCGGGGGTCAGGGATGAGCCTGTACGAGATTTGCATCCGCCGGCCGGTGTTCACGGTCATGCTCATGGCCGCGCCGGTCGTCCTCGGGGTCGCGTCCTACGCACGGCTCGGGGTGGACCTGTTCCCGAACGTCGATCTCCCGGTGGTCGTCGTCACCACCACCCTCCGCGGAGCCAGTGCCGAGGAGATGGAGACGACCGTCACCAAGCCGGTCGAGGAGATCGTCAACACCGTCTCCGGGATCGACGAACTGCGGAGCACGACGAAGGAGGGGTACTCGCAGGTCACCATCCAGTTCAAACTGGAGAAGAGCGGGGCGGTCGCCGCACAGGAGGTGGACGCCAAGATCCGTACCATACTGAGCCAACTCCCGGTCGGGACCGACCCGCCGGTCATCGACCGGTTCGACCTGGATGCGGCTCCCGTGCTGACGATCGCCGTGTCCGGCCGGCGCGACTTCCGGGAGGTGACCGAGATCGCCCGGAAGCGGATCAAGGAGGACCTGGAAACACTGCCCGGTGTCGGATCGGTGACCCTGGTCGGGGGCCGGCAGCGGGCGGTGAACGTGTTCATCGACCCGGACAAGCTGCTCAAGTACGAGAACCTGACGGTCGAGGACGTGCGACTGGCGCTCCTCCGGGAGAACCAGGAACAACCGGGCGGGCGGGTCGATCAGGGCCGCGGGGAGGTGGTCCTCCGGACTCTCGGGCGGGTGGAGAAACCGGCCGACTTCGAGAAACTGATCGTCGGCAACCGGGTCGGCCAGCCGGTCCGGATCGAGGACATCGGTCGTGTCGCGGACTCGTTTGAGGAGCCGCGGGGGACGAGCCGGCTGTGGGTCCGCCAGAAGGCGGCCGCCGGGGAGATGTCCGACGCCGGGGACAACGCGGTCAGCCTGATCGTCCAGAAGCAGTCGGGCGAGAACACGGTCAAGGTGGTGGACCGTGTCCTCAAGCGGCTGGACGAGATCCAGCCCACACTCCCGGACGACATCCAGGTCGAGGTCATCCGCGACCAGTCGCGGTTCATCCGCAAGTCGATCGACGAGGTGAAAATGCACCTCCTCCTCGCCGCCGGGCTGGTCATCCTGACGATCCTGGTGTTCATGCAGGACTGGCGGACCACGCTCATCGCCGCCCTGGCCATCCCGACCTCGATCGTCGGCACCTTCGCGTTCATGGACGCGATGGGCTTCACCCTGAACAACATCACCATCCTCGGGCTGATCCTGGCGATCGGGATCGTCATCGACGACGCGGTGGTGGTGAACGAGAACATCTACCGGCTGATGGAGGAGAAGGGGTATCCGCCCGGGCGAGCGGCGGTCGAGGGGACGCGGGAGATCGCGCTGCCGGTCATCGCGACAACCCTGTCCCTGCTGGTCATCTTCATCCCGGTCGCGTTCATGGGCGGGCGGGTCGGCCGGTTCTTCTCCAGCTTCGGGTTCGTGGTCGCCTTCTCCCTGTTCCTGAGCATGGTGGTGAGCTTCACCCTGACCCCGATGCTCTGCGCCAAGATGCTCAAGTCCAAGCCGGGGCACGGGCAGGCCGGGCACGGGAGCAAGAGCGGGTGGGTGTGGCGGCTGGTCGAGGGGTCGTACATGCTGGTCCTCCGGTGGGCCATGCGGCACCGGTGGATCGTCGTTGCGGTCGCCGTCGGCGTCCTCCTCACCACCCCCGTCATCGCCGGCAAGGTCGGCAAGGACTTCGTGCCCCGGGACGACCAGAGCGAGTTCGAGGTGTCCGTCACCCTGCCCGAGGGGTACTCGCTCCAGAGGGCCGAGGAAGTCTTGGGGCAGATCGACCAGCGCCTCCGCGGCCTCCGCGGGGTGACCCACACCTACCTGGTGATCGGGGACACCAGCGGGCGGGTGACCAAGGGCCAGGGGGACGTGACCAAGGGGACCATCTACGTCCGCATCACCGACCTGGAGAAGCGGAAGTTCATCCCGTCCGTCCGGGGCGTGGACCCGGACGGGGCTCTCGGGCACGTCCTGAAGGAGGTCGGGTCCGGACGCCAGGAGTTCACCCAGTTCGAGGTGATGGACGACGCCCGGGCGATCCTGGCCGACTACCCGGACCTGCGGGCGGCCGTCCAGGACGTGTCGGCGTTCCAGGGCACCGGGTTCCGGCAGGTGGAGATCGACTTCAACCTGAGCGGCCCGGACATGGACAAGTTGGAGAAGTACTCGGACGAGATCTCGGCGTGGATGACCGCCCAGGGGTATTTTGTCGATATCGACACCAGTCTGTCGCTCCGCAAGCCGGAACTCCGCATCCGCCCGGACCGGGAGCGGCTCTCCGACCTGGGGGTGTCGCTCGACGCCGTCTCGACCACAACCAACGTCATGGTCGGCGGGCTGCCGGTGACGAAGTACAAGGAGGCGGGTGAGCAGTACGACGTGTGGCTCCGGGCCGACCGCCAGTACCGGGACGACGCGGACACGATCGCCCGGCTGACGGTCCCCTCGACGAAGGCCGCCAACGGCGTGGTCCGGGTCGGGAGCGTGGCCCGGATCGAGAAGGCTCTGGGGCCGAACTCGATCGACCGGTTCGGCCGCCAGCGGCAGGTGGTCGTCTCGGCCAACCTGCAAGGGAAGTCGCTCGGGGAGGCGGTCGAGGCCCTGTCGGCCCACGTCAAGGAGATGAACCTGCCGCCCGAGTACCGGTGGGAGTTCATCGGCCGGGCCAAGACGATGAACGAGTCGAACGCCAACTTCCTGATCGCGTTCGTCCTCGCCTTCGTCTTCATGTACATGATCCTGGCCGGCCAGTTCGAGAGCTACATCCAGCCGATCACCATCCTGGCGGCGCTGCCGCTGACCATCCCGTTCGCCCTGCTGTCCCTCTGGCTCCTCCAGACGAACCTGGACATCTACGCCATGTTCGGGCTGTTCATGCTGTTCGGGATTGTGAAGAAGAACGGCATCTTGCAGGTGGACTACACGAACGTGCTGCGGGGCCGAGGGGTGCCGCGGGAGGAGGCGATCCTGGAGGCGAACGCCACCCGGCTGCGGCCGATCATGATGACCACGCTGATGCTCCTTGCCGCGATGGTGCCGATGGCCCTCGGCCAAGGTCCGGGGGCGTCCACCCGGTCGGGGATGGCGAAGCTCATCCTCGGCGGGCAGGCTCTCTCACTCCTCCTGACCCTGCTCGTTACCCCGGTCGCGTACTCGTTGTGGGACGACTTCGCCCTCTTCGCCGGGCGGGTGTGGCGGCGGCTGTTCCCCCGCCAGGAGAGCCGCACTTCCGACCCCGTCGAAATCGAGACAGGAGACGGTATTGATTCGCCTCCGCTCGTTGCCGCTTCCACCGACGGGGGTGCCGGACATGGTCGAGAACACCGCTAACGTCCTCAAGGGATGGCCCCGGCGGCGCTCGGCACCCGCCCCCGGAACGATCCAGGAGGAGTTCGACCGAGCCGTTCGGGAGGAGGCCCTGCTCTGGGGCGAACCTCTCGATGAGCCTCTGGGCGGGAAGGAGCCTGCCGTGCGACTGCAAGTGCTGATCGGGGTCGTGGCGCTCGCGACCGGGTGTGTTGCCGGGCGGTCGTACCCGCCCCCAGACCTGCCCGCCAACGCCCACCTGATCCCCGCCGATACGCCCGCCGCACCGCCGGTTCGTCCGGCGCGGTCGGCGCTCGTTCTGTCCGGCGGGGGCGCTCACGGCGCGTTCACCGCCGGTGTCCTGAAAGGCTGGTCGGAGTCCGGCACCCGGCCGCAGTTCGACGTGGTGACCGGGGTCAGCACCGGGGCGCTGATTGCACCGCTCGCCTTCCTCGGCCCGGAGTACGACGGGGAGTTGGAGACCTTCTACACGACCACCCGGGACCGGGACGTGTTCCGCCGCCGGCCGCTTCCCGCCGTCCTCTGGACGGACTCCCTGGCCGACCCGACGCCGCTCCGGGCGCGGATCAAGGCGGTGGCGACCCCGGAACTCCTCGACCGGGTGGCCGCCGAACACCGGAAGGGGCGGCGGCTTTACGTCGGGACGACCGACCTGGACACGAAGAGCCAGGTCATCTGGGATCTCGGCGCGGTTGCGGCGGGGGCCGACCCCGGCCGCCGCGAGTTGTTCTGCGACGTGATCCTGGCGTCCTGCTCGGTCCCGGCGGTGTTTCCGCCGGTGGCCATCGACGTGGAGGTGGACGGATGCCGGCACACGGAGTTGCACGTGGACGGTGGGGTGAGCCGGTCGGCCTTTCTGCCCCCAGCAGCCCTCGGGGTGGGGCCGGCCGGGGAGGTCGATCCGTCCGCCCCACGGGCCGACGTGTACGTCATCCTGGCCGGCAACCTCGCCCCCCGTCACGGCCCGGTCGAGCGGCGGCTGGTGCGGGTGTCCGGGGAGGCGCTAGCCGGGGTGCTGCACGCCCGCGAAGAGGGGGACCTGCTGCGGCTGTACCTGCTGGCCCGGCACGCCGGGGCCGGGTTCCACCTCGCGGCGGTCCCCGCCGACCTCAAAGCGGACGGTCTTGCCCTGGGGTTCGACCCGCAGGCGATGGGGCGGCTGTTCGAGGCCGGGTCCGAGGCCGGGCGCACCGGCCGGTGGCGGGTTCTACCCCCCGGCCTCGGGCCGGGGGAGCGGCCGGTGCCCCGGGAGGGGACGCGGTTGAAGACCGTGGTCCGCGTCCCGGCCGGCGGGAAAGACGCTTCCGGCCCGCAGGGGGATTGACTCCCCGTCGAGGAATTCGCCAGAGGACGCAGCAATGGACGAGCAACCAAGTGTCGGTAGAAAGGCCGTGCGCTCGATGCGACGGGTCGTCCGCTATTGCGGGACGGAGCCGCTGCCGCTCCGGGTCGCGGTTGCGGTGGCAATCGCCGCCCGCCACGTCGGTGGTAGTGTGGCCGTCGGATACCGAGACCGGTGGTGTGACGGGCAGGACCCCTCCGAACTCTTCCTGCTCGGGGTTGACGCGGGGAGCGATCTGACCCTTGAAGCCACGGGCGCCCGGGCCGGAGAGTTGCTCGATGAAATCCAGCGGGTCCTGGAGCACTCCGCCACCCCGGCCACTTCCCGTGAAAGTGATCTAGACTCCACCGGCCCTGATCCGGGCTGAGCGCCAGACCTGGGTCCGCGGTGTTCTCGCCCGGTACCTCAGACGGTTCAGTACCCCAGGAGCACCGGAATGAGTCTCGCCCGCGTGGCGGTCTCGGCCTGTCTGAACGGACTCGCGACGTTCTCCCCGACCTGTGCGGGCCGGTTCGCATACACCCTCTTCTGTCGGCCCCCGCGCACCAACCCAGGCCGCGGACCGGCGGCCCGACTTCCCGGTGCCGCCCGGGGTGTTCTCGGCGCGGCGGAAGTGATGTCCGTCCCGCACCCCGGGGGCCTGTTGCGAGCCTATCACTGGGGCCCCCCCGAGGCCCGGCGGCGGGTTCTGCTCGTCCACGGATGGGGCGGCCGGGCGTCGCACATGGTCGCGTTCGCCCGTACGTTGGCCGCATCGGGGCTCGGCGTCGTGGCCTACGACGCACCAGCCCACGGCGACTCGACGGGGCGGCGGGCCGACCTGCCGGGCGGGGCAGAAGCGTTGCGTGCGGTGAGTGACGTGTTGGGGCCGTTCGAGGCCGCCATCACCCACTCGTTCGGCGGGATGGTGGCGGCGCTCGCCGCCGAGGGCGGGCCGCCGTTGACCGGGAGGGTCGGGTTCGGCTCCCTCGTTCTTGTATCGCCACCGGCCCGCCTGGGCGACCTGATGCGGTGGTTCGGGTCGGGGGCCGGGTTGTCGGCGCGGACGATCCGGGGGATGCGGGAGTACGTTGCCAAGCGGGCGGGGAGGGCGGTGGCCGAGTTCGACACCGGGGCGCTGCTCCGGGGTAACGTCCGCCGGCTGCTCGTGATCCACGACGAGGACGATCCGGAGGTCCCGTTCGCGGACGGCAAGGCGGTGGCGGGGTCGGCGGGCGGCGAGTTGGTGGCGACCCGCCGCCTCGGCCACCGGCGGGTGCTGGTGGCCCCCGAGGTGGCACGGGCTGCGGCCGAGTTCGTGCTTGCCTCGCGGTGAGGCATACCCCGTCGGGGTGCCCGACGGCCGCCGGGGCGGCCCGAAGTCGCAGGCCGGGTCGGGTGTGGCTCGGTTGACCGACGCAGCGGGGTGGATGCCGCAGGTGCCAGGGTAGGCGGCGCGGGATTGCCCACCCGGCACCTGCGGCGTTCCGGGTCACACGCCCGGAAGGGGGATTATCTCACCGCGAGGATTTCGGTGAGACCAGGTTACCGGCACGCATCGCGCGTGCATCCTTGCGGCGAGACAGGGGCTCGATATCTCCGGGGAATGGTCATGACGAGGCGGACATGGATCGTGGTGGTGGTCTTGCTCGGGGGAGGCTTTGTTGCCTACCTCGGGTGGAAGGCGCTCCGGCCCGCGAAGCTGCCGGACGGGTTCGCCAGCAGCAACGGCCGCATCGAGGCGGTCGAGATTGATGTCGCAGCGAAGACTGCCGGTCGCGTCACAGAAATCTTGGTGGATGAGGGCGATTTCGTCGTCGCAGGCCAACTCCTCGCCCGGATGGAGACGGACGGGCTCACGGCTCAACTCAACGAGGCCGAAGCGGAGTTCCGCCGAGCGAAAAGCATGGTAGAGACTGCCCGGAGTAACGTTTTGCAGCGAGAGAGCGAGAAGGCGGCGGCGTTGTCGGTCGTCAAGCAGCGGGAGGCCGAACTCGAGCTCGCACGTAAGCAGTTGGACCGGGTCGAGAAACTAGCTCTAGAAAACGCAACATCCGCCGAAGCACGAGATCTTCGACGTGCCACCCACTACGGTGCAGAAGCGACGGTGCAAGCAGCTAGGGCGAATGTTGCTGCCGCCACCGCCGCCATCTCGACGGCCAAGTCGCAGATTATCCAGGCCGAAGCATATGTCGAAGCGGCGAAGGCCAGGATCGAACGACTCAAGGTGGATATCAACGACTGCACGTTGAAGGCACCACGCGACGGCCGCGTGCAGTACCGGATCACCCAGCCGGGGGAGGTGTTGAGCACGGGCGGGAAGGTGCTGAACATGGTCGATCTCGGCGACGTGTACATGACATTCTTCCTGCCGACCGCCGAGGCCGGCCGGGTCCGTCTGGGGGCCGAGGTCCACCTCGTGCTGGACGCCGCCCCGCAGTACGTCGTCCCGGCCCGGGTGTCCTACGTCGCCGACGTCGCCCAGTTCACCCCCAAGACCGTGGAGACGGCCGACGAGCGGCAGAAGCTGATGTTCCGAGTCAAGGCCCGGATCGACCCGGACCTCCTCAAGAAGTACATCAAGAGCGTCAAGACCGGACTGCCGGGGGTGGCGTTCGTGCAACTCGATCCGCAGGCCGAGTGGCCGGCCAACCTGCGCATGAGGCTCCCGGAATGACCGCCCCGCCCCCGGACGCCGACGGCGGTTCCCCCGGGCCGGTGCCGGTCGCGCGGCTGACCGGTGTCGGGCTGAGGTACGGCCGAACGCGGGCGCTCGACGCCGTCACCCTCGACCTGCCGGCCGGGATGGTGGTCGGGCTGATTGGCCCGGACGGGGTCGGCAAGTCCAGCCTGCTCGCGCTGGTCGCCGGGGTCCGCCGGGTCCAGGAGGGGCGGGTCGAGGTACTCGGCGGCGACATGGCGGACGTCGGCCACCGCCGCCGAGTCTGTCCCCTGATCGCCTACCTGCCGCAGGGGTTGGGAAAGAACCTGTACCCCACCCTCTCGGTCTTCGAGAACGTGGACTTTTTCGGCCGGTTATTCGGCCACGACCGGGAGGATCGCCGCCGCCGGATCGACGCGCTGTTGGAGAGCACCGGGCTGGCCCCGTTCGCCGACCGGCCCGCCGGCAAGCTGTCCGGCGGGATGAAGCAGAAGCTCGGCCTGTGCTGCTCGCTCATCCACGATCCCGACCTGCTGATCCTCGATGAGCCGACGACGGGCGTCGATCCCCTGTCCCGCCGCCAGTTCTGGGAACTGATCGACCGCATCCGGGGCGGCCGGCCGGGCATGAGCGTCGCCGTCGCCACCGCCTACATGGACGAGGCCGCCCGGTTCGACCGGCTCGTCGCGGTGGACGCCGGTCGCGTCCTCGCCACCGGGACGCCGGCGGAACTGCTCGCCCGCACGGGCACCCCGTCACTGGAGGCGGCTTTCATCGCCCTCTTGCCGGAGGAGAAGCGCCGCGGGCACCGGGAGGTGATGATCCCGACCCGACCGGCGTCCGAGGGCGTGGTGGCCATCGAGGCGGTCGAGTTGACGAAGCAATTCGGTGACTTCGTTGCGGTGGACCGGGTGAACTTCCGGATCGAGCGGGGGGAGATCTTCGGCTTCCTCGGGTCCAACGGGTGCGGCAAGACGACGACCATGAAGATGCTGACAGGCCTGCTCCCGGCGAGCGGCGGGCAGGCCCGCCTGTTCGGTCAGACCGTCGATGCAGACGACATCGAGACCCGTCGGCGGGTCGGCTACATGTCGCAGGGGTTCTCGCTCTACACCGAACTGACGGTCCGGCAGAACCTGGTCCTGCACGCCCGGCTCTTCCAAGTGCCGCGGGACGAGATCCCCGACCGCGTCGCAGACCTGGCCGAGCGGTTAGGCCTCTCCCACATTCTGGACGCCCTGCCGGAGTCGCTCCCCCTGGGGCAGCGGCAGCGGCTGTCGCTGGCGGTCGCCCTCGTCCACCGGCCCGAACTCCTGATCCTCGACGAGCCGACATCGGGGGTGGACCCGGTGGCCCGGGACGGCTTCTGGCAGTTCCTGATCGACCTGTCCCGCCGCGACCGGGTGACCATCTTCATCTCCACCCACTTCGTGAACGAGGCCGCGCGGTGCGACCGGATCTCGCTGATGCACGCCGGGAGGGTGCTGGTCAGCGATACGCCCGCCGGGCTGGTCGAGCGGCGCGGGGCGGGGTCGCTTGAGGACGCCTTCATCGATTACCTGGAGGAGGCGGCGGGCGAGGACGCGGGGGCCAAGCCGGCCCCCGTGGCTCATCCCGAGGGAGTGAAGTCGCCAGCCCCGCCGCGTGCCTCCGCCGAAGGCGGGCCGCCCGGCGGCCGGTTCTTCAGCACCCGCCGGATGCTGAGCTACGCCCGCCGGGAGTCGCTGGAGTTGCGGCGAGATCCGATCCGGGCGACTCTGGCGCTCGTCGGCAGCGTGGTGCTGATGCTCATCATGGGCTACGGCATCACGATGGACATGGAAGACCTGCCCTACGCCGTGCTGGACCGCGACCAGACGGCGGTGAGCCGAGAGTACGCCCTCAACTTGGCCGGGTCGCGGTACTTCTCCGAACGGTCCCCGGTCGCCGACTATGAGGAGGTCGATCGGCGGATGCGGTCGGGGGAGTTGAGCGTGGTGATCGAACTCCCGTCCGGGTTCGGGCGGGACCTGGCGCGCGGCCGGCCGGTGCAGATTGGCGTCTGGGTGGACGGGGCCATGCCGTCGCGGGCCGAGACCGTCCGGGGCTACGTCCAGGGGATGCACGCCCAGTGGCAGGCGGACATGGCCCGCCGCCGGCTCGGCCAGCCGGTCACGTCGGCCCCGGCCACAGTCGAGACGCGGTTCCGGTACAACCCGGACGTCAAGAGCATCGTGGCGATGGTCCCGGGCGTCATCCCCCTGCTACTGATGCTGATCCCGGCCATGCTCGCGGCCCTCTCCGTGGTGCGGGAGAAGGAACTCGGCTCGATCATCAACTTCTACGCGACGCCGACCACCCGGCTAGAGTTCCTGCTCGGCAAGCAACTCCCCTACGTGGCCCTCGGGATGCTCAACTTCCTGCTGCTCGTTCTGCTTGCGGTGGTCGTGTTCGGGGTGCCGTTCACGGGCAACTTCACGACCCTGGTCGCCGGGGCTCTCCTCTACGTCGGCTGCGCGACCGCGATGGGGCTGCTCATCTCCTCGTTCATGCGCAGCCAGGTGGCGGCCATCTTCGGCACGGCGGTGCTCACGATCCTGCCCGCCGCATCCTTCTCCGGGATGATCGACCCGGTTTCGTCGCTGGCGGGCGTTGGGGCCTGGGTTGGGCGGGTCTACCCGACCACGCACTTCCTCACGATCTCCCGCGGCACCTTCTCGAAGGGCCTCGGGTTCGACGACCTCGCCGGCTCGTTCGTGCCGCTCCTCGTCGCCGTCCCGATTCTCATCGGGGCGGCCGCGGCGTTCTTGAAGAAACAGGAAGGGTGATGATGCGAGCCGGCAACGTCCTGCACCTAGGGATCAAGGAACTGTGGAGCTTGGCCCGCGACCCGATGATGATCGGGCTCATCGCCTTCGCCTTCACGGTCTCGGTGTACACCGGGGCGAAGGCCCTGCCGGAGACGCTCAACAAGGCACCGATCGCGATCGTGGACTACGACCGGTCGCCGCTGTCGCAACGGATCGCCGGGGCATTCTACCGCCCCCAGTTCATCCCCCCGGAGCAGATCTCTCCGGCCGAGATGGACGCCCGGATGGACGCCGGGCTCGACACTTTCGCCCTGGTCATCCCGCCCGACTTCCAGCGGGACGTGCTCGCCGGGCGACAGCCGGCGATCCAGCTCAACATCGACGCGACCCGGATGAGCCAGGCGTACACCGGCAGCGGGTACGTCCAGGCGATCGTGGACGGGGAAGTCCGGGCGTTCGCCGCCCGCTACCGGTCGAACCCGACGCCGCCCGTGGACCTGGCGGTGCGGGTCCGGTTCAACCCTGAGCTGAACAAGTCCTGGTTCGGGGCGGTGATGAAGCTGATCGATAACGTGACCATGCTGGCAATCGTACTGGCCGGGGCCGCCCTGATCCGCGAGCGGGAGCGAGGGACGGTCGAGCACCTGCTGGTGATGCCGGTAACCCCGTTCGAGATCATGATGAGCAAGGTGTGGGCGACGGGGCTGGTGGTTCTGGTCGCGTGCAGCGCCTCCCTAGTCGTGGTGGTGCAGGGGTTGCTGTCGGTGCCGGTCGAGGGCTCCCGGCTGCTGTTCCTGGGCGGGGTCGCGCTCCACCTGTTCGCAGCAACGTCCCTGGGGATCTTCATGGGCACGTTTGCCCGGTCGATGCCACAGTTCGGACTGCTCCTGATGCTGGTGCTGCTGCCGCTGCAAATGCTCTCCGGGAGCGTGACCCCCCGCGAGAGCATGCCGGAGTGGGTCCAGACCGTGATGCTGGCGGCCCCGAACACGCACTTTGTGATGCTCTCCCAGGGGATTCTGTACCGCGGGGCGGGGGTGAGCGTCGTCTGGCCGCAGTTCCTCGCCCTCGGCCTGATCGGGGCCGCGTTCTTCGGCGTGGCCCTCGCCCGCTTCCGAAAGGCCATCGCGACGATGGCGTGAGGGTCGCAGACGGGCCGTTCTCGCTGCCCAGCCAAACTCGCCCCATCCGGCCGGTAACGCGCCTGGAACCGAACTGGCTTCCCGGACCGGATGCCGAATGGACCGGTCCGTTCGGGCCTTGTTGTCAAGCCGGCCGAAGACCGTGGTGACCGACGCTCCGGTTACCGGCGGCCGCTCGTCGTCGTCAGCCGAGAACCTCGTTGAGCAGCACGGGCAAGACCTCGGCGTATGGCGGTGGCTCGGCAACAAGTCCCGGATCAGCGTGTTCGACGGCACCGCCAACAGATACCTGAGTGGTGACACTGCGGAGTATGCCATAATGGCATATTCAACTGTTTGGTCTGGCTTTACGGTTCACCGTCGCCGTCGGAGTGTTTCGTCGCGGGGGTTCGCAAGAACCCGCCCCCGCGACGGAACGCGACAGAGGCGGCGGGCCTTCGAGCGGTTCACTAGAGCCTGAGGAGGATTCCGAGCGGGGGTTTTCTTCCGCCGGTCTGCCTGCGCCTTTCGCTACGGCGGGCTTTGTCCTTCGCCTTCGGCCTTCTGCTCGCGTTCGCGGCGGATGCGTTCTGCAAAGCTCGGGGTTTCCGTCTCCGGGGCATGCTCCTGTGGTGTCGCTGCTGCCAACTCGTTCGCCTCGCCCGCCTCCTCCTGCCTGCGGCGGATGCGGGCGGCTATCGGCTCCTCGGCGGCCACCGCCTTGCGGTCACTGCGCGGGGCGGCCGATTCAAAGGTATTTGCTGCCTTCAGTGCCTTGATGCGGCCGGCCAGCTCGCCGGTCGTCGGCCCGCCGTCCGGCTTCGGCTCGTCGCCCCGCCCGGTCAGCGCCGTCTTCAAGGCGTCTCGAAAGCCGGCCAACTCGTTGAGGTACGCCTCGTGGGCGAATGGCTTTCCGAGCCGCTCCTGGTAGTCGCGCAGTTGACCCTCGGCGATGCCGGCGTCCTGCCGGATGCGGACGATCTCCGAGCCGTAGGACGCGGCGATCCGCTCGGCGGCGTTCAGGACCGCCCGCGGCCCCTGGTGTTCGCGGGACAGGCCGTAGGTTCTGGTTGTTTCCCCTTCGAGGTACACGTCCGGCGGGAAACTCGGATGCAGTACCAGTCCGAACGCCAGCCCCCGGTAGGTGCCAATCGGCATCCGGGTCGTGTCCCGCACGTCCCTGGTCAGGGATTCGAGCTTGCGGCCGAGCACGGCCGGCACGTCTTCGCGGGAGAGCGCGTGCTTTCCGACGGTAACCGGGTCGTGGGCATGGTCGGAGGCGGTCTGCTCGTCGGTAGCGAGCCTTTCGATCCGGTCATTGATGGCGTCGATGCGGTTCGGCAGGTCGCGCACGCTGCGGCGGGCGACGTACTGTTCGTCGAGATGGTTCTTCTTCAGGAGCGACAGCCGCTGTAGCTCGGCGTCGGCCTCAGCGAGCGTCAGCACGGCCGGATTGCCGGAGGCAATCGCCTTGACCTCGGCGTAGGAGAGTTCCTGCCCGCCGATGTCTTCGGCCCGGCGGGCGGCGTTGTCGCCGGTCATCACTTGGCCGATGAACCGGGCTTTGGTCTCCAGCGCCTGCCACATGTAGGCGTCGAACGAGCCTTCGGTGACGTAGCGGTAGATCGCCACCTCCTTGTTCTCGTTGCCCTGGCGCAGGATGCGGCCGTCCCGCTGCTCGACCTCGGCCGGCTTCCACGGGGCGTCCAGGTGGTGCAGAGCCGCGAGCCGCTTCTGGACGTTGGTGCCGGTGCCCATCTTCTGGGTGCTGCCGAGCAGGACGCGGACCGCGCCGCTTCGCACCTTCTCGAACAAAGCCTGCTTCTTCGCGTCGGATTCCGCCTCGCCTATGGCGGCGATCTGTTCGGACGGAATGCCCCGCTGTTCCAGCTTGCGGATGATCTCCTGGTAGGGCGAGTAACCCCAGGTGGTCGGGTTGACGCCGATATCGGAGAAGATGAGCTGCGTCCCGCGCGTGGGCGCGGTCTGCTCCCAAACGGCGACGACGTTGTCCACCAGCTTGTTGATCTTGGAGTCGAGAAAGTCCGGTGCGGCAGCGTCCAGCATCCGGACGTCGGTGGCGAGCTTGCGACCGTCCGTGGTAATCGCCAGGGCGTTGTCGATGCGGGGATCAACCTTTTGTGACCGCAGTTTCTCGTACCGCTCGACCAATTCCTGCTGGAGGGCCTGCTGTTCGTCCGACATCGGCGAGGCGACGACGACCGGCTTGCCGCCGGCCAGCGTCGGCCGGGGCAGGTTCAGCATCTCGGCGGTCTGCACGTCCGAGAAGGCGCGGAACATCTGCTGGAGTTCCGGCAGGTTGGTGAACTTGGCGAACCGCGAGCGCGGACGCAGCCCCGCCCCGTCCGGGGCGATCTCCATCGTGTCCACGACCTCGCCGAAGGTCGCGGCCCAGGCGTCGAAATGGTCGATCCCGCGGCTCCTCAGCCCTTCCGGGTCGAGGAAGCGCTGCATGGTGTACATCTCGACCATGGTGTTGGAGATCGGCGTGCCGGTGGCAAAAGTGACGCCGTGGCCGGGGTGCTCCTGGCCCAGGTAGCGGGCCTTCATGTACAGGTCGAATGCCCGCTCGCTGCCCCCGGTCTGAATGCCGGCAACGCGGTCCATCTTGGTCGGCGTCTCCAGGTTCTTGAAGTAGTGGGCCTCATCGACGAAGACGTGATCGACGCCCAGTTCGTCGAAGACCAGCCCGTCGTCCTTCTTGTCCTCGGCCAGCAGGTTCTTGAGCTTCTCCTCGCGGGCGGCTTTTTGCTTTTCGATGGTCTTGATGAGGTTGCGGTTTGTTCCTTTGCTCGATGCGTGTTCGAGCAGGAGCTGGTCGTACTCGGCGATCTGCTCGCGGAGAAACTCCTCCTGGTAGTCCTTGCTCATCCCGATCCGCTCGAAGCTGGAGTGGGTGACGATGATCCCGTCCCAGTCGCCCGAAGCGATCTTGGCGGTCAGCATCTTGCGGCGGTCGCGGGTCAGGTCTTCCTTGGCGGCGACCAGCAGCCTGGCGTTCGGGTAGAGCTGCATGAACTCGCGGGCGAACTGTTCGAGCAGATGGTTGGGGACGACGTACATGGGCTTGTGGACGAGGCCCGCCTGCTTCATCTTCATGCCGGTGGCCGACATGGTGAACGTCTTGCCGGCCCCGACGACGTGGGCCAGGAGCGTGTTGCCGCCGCTCATGCCCCGCCAGACCGCGTCTTTCTGGTGGGGCCGCAGGGAGATGCCGTCCGTCATGCCGGGGAAGTCGAGGTGCGAGCCGTCGAACAGGCGCGGCCGCAGGTTGTTGTAGGTGTCGTTGTAAATGCGAACCAACCGCTCGGTCCGGTCGGGGTCGGCGAACACGAACGCGCGGAACCGCTCCTTGATGAGCTTCTGCTTCTCGCGGGCGGCCATTGTCTCCTCGGGGTTCACCACCCGCTCCTCGCGGTCACCGCTCTGGATGGTGTCGTAGATCGTCGGCGACTTCATGTTCAGCGCCAGTTCGAGCAGCCAGGTGCCGTTCGCCCGCGCCGTCCCGAAATCGGCTGTGGCCGCGACCGAAACCCGCACGGCGTAGGCCGGCTCCAGGCTCCAGAGGGCGTCTTTCTTCAGGTGGGAGACGGGTACGTCGCTCGGGGCGACCTTGAACAGGTCGGCGGCGAACGCCTGGATGTCGCTTTCAGGAATCCACGGCGCGCCCAAGTTGGCGTCGATGTCGCCGGGCAGCACGTCCTCGGGCTGGACCGCCTCCAGGCTTCGGACATTGCGGGCGAACTGCGGCCCGGCCGCGCGGGCGACTTCCAGTTTGCCCCGGACGTTGCCAGAGAGGTAGGCGTCGGCCGTCTCCCATTTGCCCGATTGCGGGTCTTTGAAGATCAGATCGCCGAGTTCGGCCTCGACCTGGGATTCCGGTTTGCCGTAGAGCGTGGCGATGAAGTCGAGATAAACCCCGCCATGCTGGTTGAGCGAAACCAAAAGTCCATCTTCGGCGCTCCTGACCGCCGTGACCGGCGCGAGCCGGCCGACCACATCGCGCAGCAGGATCGGGCTTTTGGCGGCCTTGCCGGTGACCTCGTCGTAGTCTTCGAGCGACATCACCAGCATCGCGTCTGGGTCTTCCTTGAACTTCACCAGGTTGGGCATGCGGCGGATGACGCTGCCGTCCCTGGTCTCCCCGAAAGTCGTCTTGTTGATCGGCCCGTAGGCGGCCGCGAACCGGTCGTAGGCCCGGTTCAACTCCCGCCGTGATTGCTCGCGGTGCTCTTCCGGCCAGCCTTCGTTCTGGGATTGCAGGACGCGGCGGGCTTTGTCGCGCAGGTCGATCAGCCCGGCCAGTCGCTTGCCGGTCATGGTGCCGTCGGATTTAAGCGCCGTGCCGCCATAGACGACGGCCTGCCCCTGCCCGCCGTCGATCTGGTAGATCGCCCGGTCCTCGCCGACGAAGAAGCTGCCCTCGCCGACATGCCGCTCGGCCGGCGGCGGAACGAAGGCAGGTGGTGCGTCCTCTTTGAACTCTGCTTTCGCCGGGGCCGCGAATGCCGGGAGCCGGTCAATCGCCTGCCGCAGTTGCCCGGCCAGGTCGCCACTGGCTTCGACGCTGAAGCCTTCGCCGCCATAGAGCGTGTCCTTGCGGGACCAGTTGCCCAGGACCATCTCGGGATGGGTCAAGAAGTAGCGGTTGACGGGAACCTCTGCGCCATCGATCGCCAGCGGGGCAGCACCCAACCAAGCATCATCAACATGATTGGCTGGCACCCCGGGTGCCCGCTTGCGAAGGAACACGATGTCGGTCACCACGGCGGTTCCCTCCCGCTTGAACGCATCGGAGGGCAGGCGGATCGCCCCGACGAAGTCGGCTCGGCCGGCCAGGTACTCGCGGATCGCGGCGTTCTGCTTATCGAGGGTGAAATGCGATGTGACCAGGGCCAGGACGCCGCCCGGCTTCAGGGCGTCCACGGACTTGGCGAAGAAGTAGTCGTGCAGGGAGAACGTTTGGCCGCGGTAGTCGAGCTTGAGGTCGGCGAACGGCACATTGCCGATGACCGCGTCGATGCGATCCTCGGGCAACTTCGTGTCGCGGAAATTCTCGATGCGGATGTCGTGTTCGGGATGGAGCGCTTGGGCGATGCGGCCGGAAATCGAATCGAGTTCGACGCCGATGAAACGATGGCCCTTGTTCCCCTGGCCCATGAAGTTACCGACGCCACAGCCCGGTTCGAGAATGGTCGCCGCCTCCGGTACGCCCAGTCGGCCGATCCCGGCGTGGATGGCGTCGATCACGGCGGGCGACGTGTAGAAGGCGTTGAAGGTCGTCCGCTTGGCGCTGGCGTATTCGTCGTCGGTCAGGAGCGAACGCAGGTCCTCCCCGACCGCCTGCCAGCGGGCGTCCTTGTAGCGGCCGGTCGCCGGGTCGGGGAAGATGGACAGGGCCACCGGCCCGAAGCCGGAGAACCGGGCCAGCGTTTGTTTCTCCGGCGAACTCGCCGGCCGGCGATCCCGCTCGATGGTCTTGAGCGTGCGGACCGCGGCGAGAATGTCGCGGGCTTTGCCCATCTCCCCGGCGGCCCGGCCGCCGGCTCCGGGGAGGGGAGATGGTCCTGCCGCCGTCTCAACCGGCGGCAGGTCTGGTGCGCCCGTCGTGCCGACCGCGACGGGGGCGGCCTCGGACGGAGCGGGCGGTTCGGAAGGCGGGTCGTCCGCCAGAAGGTCGAAGAGCGACCCCTGGCGGGATCGGGTTATTTTTTGGGCGAACGAGCGGCCACCAGGGACATGATTTCGTGGGGTGAGAGGGTCGCGTCCTCGGTGGCTTGCGAACCGGGAAGCAAACGCTCCTCCATTTCCATCAGGGCCATCTCGAACGCTCGGTAATAGACCTGGACGGCTCCCTCGTCCGGCCGCGTCGCGGCCATCCGGTGCAGCCAGGTCTCGTGGCCGGCTTTCAACTCCAGGGCGATCCGCTCGACCGTCGCCAGAAGGTTGCGTTCCCTCCGAAGCCGGTTGTGGAGGGTCTCGTTCTGCTGGATCAGTTCCAGGATGATCGTCTTGTACTGCATGTTCGGCTCCTTGCGGTGAGGTGATCGGTTCGGCCTGTTCGTCCGGGTCGTCGGGGAAAAGTGTGGGGCCTCGCCCGGAGGGCGGCTTGCGTCGCATCAGGGCCTACCATCAGCGTAGGAAACCGCACCCGTCCGCGCAAGGACAGACAAGCTATCGCACGGCTGTGATCGCCGGGCAACAACTGCCTGCGGGCGGAATCGATGGGAAAGTGGTGTGCGGTGTGACATGGCGGTCCGGCCCGTTCGTCATTGTTGCCCTAGAAAGGAATCTCCTGGCTGGTTTCTAGCCCCTTTTCCTGCCGCACCATCTGGCGGACATCCTGGTACACCCTGTCGGCCTCGACGCGGATACGGCGAGCGTATTCGGGGTGAATCGGGAGCACCCAGACCTGGTCCCGTGGGTTCCAGCGGAAGCCGGCGTCCTTCATGCGGTCGAGCACGTCTCCGCCGGGCCTCTTTTCGAACTTGATGACCATGAGCCGCTCGCGCCGGTTCTCGAACAAACGCACCCCGGCTTCGGGGTCGCCGGCGATGCCGAACGGATCGGGGACGAACCCAGGCTGGCGTTCACGCAAGACCTTCTCGACGAAGCTTTGCGGTTCAGGTGCGGCCTCAGTCTGGACCGGCTCCATCACGGCGGTTGCCGTCTCCTGGCGCAGCAGTTCGGCCGGGTTTAGCTTCTCGGACGGTGGTGCTGGTGGGGTTTCGACCGGGGAAGCGGTCGGCATATCGGGTGGGGTGATGGTTTCAGACGTGGTGTGCTTGGGTGTGCGTTTGCGTGGCATAAAATCCTCCTGACCTTCGCGGGCCATTCCTTGGCCTCTTTAAGCCGAATATAGCACGGCTCAAACCCTTCGCGCAAGAGGCTGAGTGCGGGTTACAGCATGATGTCATGCTGAAAAGCCGCAGAAATGCAGGTGTTTCAGCGGTTGGTCAGCGCGGAAAGCCGCCTTGAATCAGGATATTGCCACTATCAAAGCCTGCGAATCAGCGCGATGCCGGCTAATCGCAAATAAATGGTCGCTGGACCTATTCGGGCCGGCTGGAGGCGGTGGGGTAGCCGGAGAAAGCGTTTCTCGTCTCCTGACCCTGTTTGCTGCCAACTGTGGGCATCCGATAGCCAATCCCACCGGCCCAATCCCTGAATGCCATGTGGCGGTTCGTCCCCACAGACCCTTGGACAGGGCACGGAGGCATTTCTACGCGAACACTGACTTTTCCGCATATTGTTCAAGTTGTCCACAGCCTTCGGTTAGCCAAGAGGTGTTAAATATGTGTTACAAGTAGTGTTACGCTGTGGATAACGACTTGCAAGCTATTGATAAGGAAGGTCGCTTTGGGATCGGCTGGTGTGCAAACCATCGAAACTCGGTGTGCAAACCATCGAAACTTGGTGTGCAAACCATCGAAACTCGACACCCGGTGGGTGAAGTGTCGAAAGCTCCGGAGAGGTGGGTGAAATGTCGAACGGCGACCGCCGGTGTGTAATCCATCGAAACCACTTGACTCGGTGTGTGAAATGACGAATGATCCCGCCTCATGAGTTCCTCGATCAAAGAGCGTCCCCCTCTCCTGCCCGAACGCCGTCCGGTGCCGGACTTCTTCGTCTGCGACATCATGGACGCGGCCCCCAAGAGCGACATGGCGTCGATGGAGCACCCCGTCTTTTCGCTCTCGACCAAACCCGATCACCGCGTCCGCCGGTACGAGAACGGCCCCAGCTACGTCGAGATCAAGCCGTCGTCGGACGGCCTGGCGACGGTCCACGACCGGGACGTGCTCATTTACTGCATCAGCCAGTTGATGGCGGCGATCAACGCCGGCCAGCCGGTCTCGCCCGTGATCCGCTTCAAGGCTTACGACCTCCTGAAGGCGACGAACCGGATGACCAGCGGCCAGGGGTACCAGGCGATGAAGGCCGCCTTCGAGCGGCTGGCGGGCACCCGGATCAGCACCAACGTCGTCACCGGCGGGCAGGAAGTGTTCGAGACGTTCGGCCTCATCGAACGCGCCAGGATCGTGCGCGAGACGCGGGACGGCCGCATGCAGGAGGTCGAGATCAAGTTGTCGGACTGGGTCTTCAACGCCATTCGGCACCGGGAAGTCCTCACCCTGCACCGGGACTATTTTCGGCTGCGGAAACCTCTGGAGCGGCGATTGTACGAGATCGCCCGAAAGCACTGCGGCAAGAAGCCGGAGTGGCGGATTTCTCTCGCGGCGCTGCAAAACAAGTGCGGGTCGGTTTCGACCGAGAAGGAGTTCCGCCGGCTCGTGTCCAAGATCGTGGACGAAGACCGGCTGCACCAGCACATCCCGGATTACGCCATCGACATCAACGACGACATGGTGGTGTTCCGCGGCCGCGGTACCGTGCCGGGCAGTGCCGAGGACACAGCACCCGTGCCGGTCGGATTCTTGCAACCCGATACCTACAACGACGCCAGGATCGTCGCCCCCGGTTGGGACGTGTACCTGCTGGAGAAAGAGTGGCGGGACTGGATGTCGGAGACACCCCGCGACCCAGACGCGGCGTTTGTCGGCTTCTGCCGGAAATGGTACGAACGACGAGGGCTTCCTTGATCGGCAGGTCGCCTCCCCGGTTCGGGAGTGTTGCGAGTGTCGTTGAATGACGAATGACGTGCCGCCTTCGACGGGCGAACGCCGTGGAAAGCTTCACTGACCGCCGCATGAGTAAACAGTGGGTAAGGGCGACGGTTCCACTGTGTGCTGGTGAACTTGTAGCTGCCTGCATTTGTGCTTTATGGCCTCCGGGTGAGAACCGTTTGGCAGTAACGCACTCTCTTAAACTCCTCCCCTTGCTCGTTGACAAAGATTCCCGTGGCAGATGGAACGGGCAGATGGAACCGAACGAAAGTGGATGTGGAATAGGGCACTCGTCAGCATTCTAAACCTGACGCTTGTGATCTCGATTGGACCGAGCGAATCACCACTGATGCGTCCATGCACCCGAATCCTACGCAAGCGGGCAAATACATGAAGTGTCCGGGCGATCCTCCCGGAGTGGCCTTGCCCTTCTCGACCCGCACCATCCGCTACTGGCTCTCGAACACGCGGAAGATTTTTCGCCCCATCATTGCGGCGAGAATCCGGTCGCTTCACCTGGAACCGCGCCATCAGTGAGAACACCGGATCAGGAACTCGTGCGGTCCAGGTGCCACCCGAAGAGGCGTCCGGTCTTGATCGTCGCCGCGACGGCGGACGGCACCATCTCCTCCCAGGAGGGATCCCCCCGCTGGAGCCGGGCAAGGACGTCCTGCGTCCTGATCGACAGGAGGGACTCGTCGTAGTCGCGGATCGGGACGACGCGGCGGAGGTCGAGCAGCAACTCGCGGAGGTGGTGCCAAGGGGGCGTCACCGGGCTGTCTCCCGCCGTCCGAATCCCGCCGGTGGCCGGGTCCCGCGTGGGGTACGCGTACACCGTCACGGACCGCTTGAACAGCCGACCGACCGCCTCGAGCGTGCCGCCAGGCAGGGCGGGATGGGATGCCTCGTCCAGGAATTGTTGGAGCGCGGGCAGTTCGACCGCGATCCCGACCGGCGCGTCGGTGGAGCGGGCCAGATACTCGGCCAGTTCGTGGAACGGCTCGAACCGCGAGATCAGCACGTCGAACCCGAGCGCCCCCAGGATATCCGCCCGCGCGAGAAAGTCCTCGTGACCGACGTCGGGTTGCGAATCGAGGCTGCGCAACGTCATCTCCGCGAGCACGACGGGCCGCCCGCCGCGGACGCCTGGTACGTCGAGGAACTGCTCCAGCGCCCGGTCGAGCAGGTCGGCGGTGAGCTTCGTGAACGGCCGGAAGGTGCACCGCTTGACCAGGGCTGGCCTCTTGTAGAGCACCTCCGACGCCTGCACGACCTCGCCGCCGGCCGTGAACATGGCCGCGTCGGTCAGACCTTTTTCCACCAGTTGCAGGCTCAATATCCGGTTGTCGATCCCTATCAACGCCGGACCCGACACCTTGATCATGTCGACCTCGGTACGCGTCCTGGGCAGGTCGTCCGTGAGGGCGGCGAGCAGGTCCGCGGAGTTTTCCCGCCGAAAGAACGCGGCGTGGATCAGGTTGACGCCGAGCACGCCGAGCGCCTCTTGCTGCCCGGCAGGGGTGGGGCCTATCAGGTGGGCGTGGATGATGATCTCGGAGGGCTCTTCGTGTGGATGGGCCTGGAACCGAACGCCTATCCAGCCGTGGCCGGGCCCCGGGTTCTTGTGGCCGCCGGTCGCCACGGTGTCGGCGAAGGCGAAGAACCGCTTGGCGTCACCGCGCCCAGGTGCCAGCAGCTCGCGCACCTGGGCGAACTCGTGGGCGAGCATCGCCTCCAGTCGCTGCCGGCTGACGTACCGTTTGGTGGGTCCGTAGTGCGCGTCGCTGACTGCCATGTCGTAGGCCGAGACCGTCTTTGCCACTGTTCCGGCCGCGCCACCGGCCGCGAAGAACCACCGGGCCACCTCCTGGCCGCCGCCGATCTCGGCGAGCGTGCCGTAAGTCGAACCGTCGAGGTTGAGCGCCAGGGCCTTCTGTCGCGTACCAAGGGCACCGTTCGCGTTCATGACAGCCTCCTGTTCAAATGCCGGGGTCCGACGTCGCCGGGCAACGACCTTCGTCGCCCCGCTTCGTCACGTCAGACGACTCCGCCTACGCGGTTCTTACCCCCGTCGCTGTTTTTGGGGTAAAGATCTGCCGATTGGTGGCGACCTGAAGAACTTGGAACTGAGCGTCGAGTGGTGGACGGGCTAGAAATGCAGGGCGACCGAAAAAATCGGGCAGACGCGCCCGATCAACGGGAGGAGTCTTCCTTGAGGGCCGTGAGCAGCGCCCGGAACTCCTCCGCACACTCCGGGCACAGGGCGAGGTGCCCGGCGGCCTTCTGAAGCGGCTCCGGTATCGGCTGAAGCGCGGCAACGAGTTCGGCGTAGCTCGGCGCGTACCCGAGCCAGTCGTCGCAGCCGATCTCGTCTGGCCGGGTCAGCAGTACGTACCGGGCCAGTTCTTTTAGGTTCTGTCTGCTGAAACCGGTTGGCTGCGGAGCAGCCGGAGGTAGCGGCGAATCATGGCGAGTTGCACGGTGG
>JAIEQO010000550.1 GCA_019747655.1 Gemmataceae bacterium
GACGATCCCGCCGGCCGCGTCCCCCTCCCCGTTGTAGTCCACCACCCCGCGGCGGATGTCCGGGCCGAGTTGCACCGCGCCCACGTCCCGGACCCGGATCGGCGTCCCGTCCTTGTCGGCCCCGAGGCTCACTTCCTCGATGTCGGCGACCGACTTGAAGTACCCCCGGCCGCGGACCATGTACTCCCGGCCGGTGAACTCGACGACCCGCCCGCCGGTCTCCTGGTTCCCCTGCCGGACCCGCTGGGCGACGCGGTTGATCGGGATGTCGTAGGCGAGGAGTTTGTCGGGATCGACCGTCACCTGGTACTGCTTGACGAACCCCCCGACCGACGCCACCTCGGCCACCCCCGGCACGGCCCGGAGCTGGTACTGGACCTGCCAGTCCTGGAGGCTTCGGAGGTCGGCCAGGCTGTGCTTCCCGGTCTTATCGACGAGGACGTATTCGAGCCCCCAGCCGACCCCGGTCGCGTCCGGGCCGAGGCGCGGGGAGACCCCCTGGGGGAGCTTCCCGCTCATCCCGGAGAGGTACTCGAGCACCCGGCTCCGCGCCCAATAGATGTCCGTCCCGTCCTCGAAGATGACGTAGACGAGCGAGAACCCGAAGAAGGAGCTCGCCCGCACCGCCTTGACCTTCGGGGCCGAGAGGAGCTGCGTCACGATCGGGTAGGTGACCTGGTCCTCGACGAGGGTCGGGCTCTGGTCCGGCCACTCGGTGTAGACGATCACCTGGACGTCGGAGAGGTCCGGGATGGCGTCGAGCGGGGTGGTGGAGACGGCCCACCACCCGGCACCCACGATCGAGACGACGAGGACGAGGATGATGAGGCGGTTCCGGGCGCTGAACTCGATGACGCGGGGGATCACGGTCTCTCCTTAGTCGCCAGGCGGCGGGCGTCATCCGGCCGCCGGGTGCGGTCGCCCCACGCCCCCGCTCCCGGATACCGCCCGCCGGTCATCGGCCGGCCGGCGGTCCGAAGTCAGCCACACTAACCCGGCGAGGCCGAGTCCGGCCAGGGCGAGCCACCCCCGGTTCTTCGTGAGCCACCACTGCTCGCTCTCGCCGTAGGCCCGGTCGCCGAACCGGCCCCGCGCACCCCAGTCGCCGGGAAGCGGCTCGTACAGGTTGTTCGGCCGGCCGGGATCCTCGGGCTCGTCGGTCATCTGGGACTCGTAGCCGGTCTTCGCGAGATACCAGTCCCCGACCCCGGGGAGGACGGCGTTGCCCATCAAGACCACGTCGGTGATGAGCCCGAGGTTCCACTCCCGGCGGTAGTGGTGGGCGGCGTAGTGGATCGCCCGGGCGGCGACCTCCGGCTGGTAGATGGGTGGGACCGGTTGCGCTTTCCGCGGCATCCGGGACTTCGACCAGGAATGCTGTGGGGTGTTCGTCGCCGGGAGGTGGACCATCGTCACCTTCACGCTGCTCCGGTCGTGGATCAGCTCGCACCGCAGCGACTCGGTGAACCCCTGGACGGCGTGCTTGCAGGCGCAGTACGCGGCCTGGAGCGGGATGCCGCGGTAGGCCAGGGCCGAGCCGACCTGGACGATCGTCCCCCGGTCCCGCGGCAGCATCCGCCGGAGGGCCGCGAGCGTCCCGTGGACGAACCCGAGGTAGGTCACCTCTGTCACCCGCCGGAAGTCCTCTGCCGTCATCTCCCTTACGGGTGAGAAGACCGACACCATCGCGTCATTGACCCAGATGTCGATCGGCCCGAACTCGGCCTCGACGGCCTCGGCCGCCCGCTCGACCGCGGCGGCGTCGGACACGTCGGTCGGCAAGACCAGGGCCCTTCCGCCCGCCGCCTCGACCTCGCGGCGCGCCGCCTCCAGGCCGTCCCGGCCGCGGGCCAGGAGGCCGATGCGGGCCCCGCTCTTTGCGAACTCGCGGACCACGGCCCGGCCGACCCCGGCCGACGCCCCGGTCACCACCACCACCTCGGGTTGTCTCGACGGCCCCATAGTGTCTCCCGTCTCCGTTAGGCCAGTCCTGTCGTCTGCCCCGCCGGGGGCGTTCCCTCGCTCGCGTCGTACGCCCCGTGGCGGTGGAGGAGGGCGACGGCCTCCGTCGCGCGGCCGTCCGCCCGGACCGTCACGAGGGTGCGGCCGGCCGTCAGCTCGCACTCGTACATCCGGGCCTCGTCCTCCGGGATGCCCATGCCGACAAAGGCACCGGCGACCCCGCCGACCGCGGCACCCCCCAGGGCACCGGCGAACGCGCCGGCCGCAGCCACGAGGCCGATCCCCGGGACCAGGACCGCCGCGACTGCCCCGAGCAGGGCGCCGGCCGCCCCGCCCGTGAGGAGGCCGGCGGCCATGCCCTCCTCCGCTCTCGTGTTCGTGTCGCACCCGGCCAGGTCGGAATCGGCGGCCGCCGCCTCGCGGGCGAGGAGCCCGATCCGGTCCCCCGGGAACCCGGCTCGCCGGAGTTCCTCGACGGCCCCTTCCGCCTGCCGGCGGTCCTCGAAGACGCCCACCACCGTGGGCCGGTCCGTGTCGGTCATGATCCGTCCCTCCTCCGGTTCGACCTTCGGCGTACCCCAGACCGTGCGCGGCACCGATCACGACTCTTCCGCCCTCGCTCGACCGCGCTCGGGGGCCGCAACGACCGTGCCGTTCGGCTGACCCCGGTCACCACCACTTCGAGTCGGGTGAGTTTGCCCGCCGAATCGTGGGTTGTGGGCCAAGAAGTTGGCTTCCATCCGCCGGAGCGCCCGGCCGTTGCAAAAGGCCACGTAGGGCCTGGTGAAGACCGGGGCCAGGAGGCGGCTCACGAAGAGTCCCGGGGCGGCCACCGTGTGAACGGATGCGAAGAGTGCGCCGTCCTCCAGGGTAAACGCGAACTCGTTCGTCCCCGTCTCGGGGTGCCCGGCCAGGGTCCCGTAGCGGAATCCTGCTGCCGCGGCCGTGTGGTAGACGCCGAGGACGCGGACGCCGAAGAGGAGCTTGATGCCGACGCGGCCGGGAGGGATGTGGGCCTCCTGGACGATCACGTCGCCCCCCCGCATCGCCCGGTCATCGGGTTCCCACTCGCCGAAGAACTTCAGGATCTCCGGCGGGAAGACGTCGTAGCGAAACAGGAAGTCGAGGTCGCACTCACGGAGGTCGGCCGGCGGCATGGGAGCCGAGACTCGGGTGCGCAGCGTCTTCACCGGCAGGCCGCTTACGCTTTCAAATGACAGGGGTAGCCCCTTGAGCCCCGGCAGGTACTCGTACAGTGTCCTCTCGCGATCGCGGAGCGAGATTTTCATCGGCGGTCCGCCTCCTCGGCACTCGACGCGGCCTCTTCAGTGTCGCGCGTCGTCATCCAAGCCCTGAGCACTTCGGCGACGCTCCAGGCCTGGGCGACGCAGCCGCGGGGGGTAAAGGGCTTTTCGGCGTCGAAGACCTCGCTCACCGAGCCGATGCAGGCTTCGCGAAGGTGCGGCACGAGACCGTCGAGGAAGCGGCGGGCACCCGCGAGGTCGTCAGGCCGCACCTTAAGCCAGGCATCGACGAACGAGCCGACGAGCCAGGGCCAGACGGTGCCCTGGTGGTACGCCGCGTCGCGCGCGCGGACGTCTCCGAAGTAGTTCGGGTGGTAGTCCGGGTGGCCGGGAGCGAGCGTGCGCAAACCCACCGGCGTGAGCAGGCGCTCCCGCACCACCGCAATGACCCGCTCCCAGCGTTCCCGGTCAAGGATCGGGTGAGTCAGAGAGATGGCGAGCACTTGGTTGGGGCGGCAGGACGGGTCATCAGCACCCCCCTCGGCGTCCACCACGTCGTACAGGTGGCCGCCGGCCTCGTACCAGAAGCGGCGGTTGAACGACGCCTTCGCCTTCTCGGCGTGGGCGGCGTAGGGCCTCGCGGCCGCCTCTCCCTCCCCCTCCCGCACCCACCCTTCGAGCAGCCGCAGGGCGTTGTACCAGAGGGCGTTGATCTCCACCGCCTTGCCGCGGCGCGGCGTCACCACCCAGTCCCCGACCTTCGCGTCCATCCAGGTCAGCGCGTAACCTTCCGCCCCCTGACGAAGCAGGCCGTCGGCCGGGTCCACCCCGATCCCGAAGCGGGTGCCGCCGAGGTGGCGCTCGATGATCGTTCGGAGGTCCGGCAGCAGGAGCCGGAGGAGTGCCCGGTCGGCGGTGTACTCCAGGTAGCGGCCGATGGCGTGGAAGAGCCAGAGGGTCGCGTCGGCCGTGTTGTACACGCCCTCCCGTTTACCCTCCGGAAACAGGTTCGGGATGAGGCCGTCCCGCAGGTGCCCGGCGAACATCCGAAGGCAGTGTCCGGCCTCCTCGTGCCGGCCGGTCAGGAGCATCAGCCCTTCCAGGCCGATCATCGTGTCCCGGCCCCAGTCGGTGAACCAGTGGTAGCCGGCGATGACCGTACAGGACCCCTCCTTTGACTCGGGGGCTCCGCCCGCGGGATTCCTCGGGGGTTTGATGATGAACTGGTCGGCCGCGAGGACCAACTCTGCCGGAAACCCGCAGCGTGCCACTGGCCCGGCCGCGGCGAGGAGCTTTCGGCGGCGCTCTCGCTCGCCGGCGAGGACCCCCTCCGGGTCACGGGCGAGAAGGGTCAGGCACGGCTCGGCCGACCCGGTGAGGGTGACGTCGCGGCCGGCCGAAAGATCCACCTCGAAGTGACCCGGGGTCCACAGGCCGCCGCGGGCCTGATACCCCCGCCTCTCCTCGACCGGGTAGAGGATGTCGGGGAGGCTCCGGGGGTCCGGCGCGAAGGCGGCCGATTCGCCGTCGAGCCGGAGGCGGAGCGGCGGGCCGGTGCCGGCCGAGAGTTCGTATACGGACTCCCCCTCGCTCCACGCATACGGCGGCCCGGTCAACTCCCCCGGCGGGTCGCCGTGCGGGCGAAAGTGAACGGACGGGCGGAGGAGCAGGCGGACCGGCCCGCCGCCCGACACCAGGCGGTAGTTGACGTGGACCGTGTTCTCACCGTGGGGGAGGAACACCCGCTTCTCAAGGACGGTGCCGTCGAAGTCGTAGGCCCAGACCGGTAGGCCCAACTCCAACCGGAACTCGACCAAGTGCCGGGCGTGCGGCTCCATCGCCCGGCCGGGGTGCTCGTCGCCCCCGAAGTGAAGCACGCGGCCGTCCGGGAGCCGCAGTCGCTCCGTGAGGTGGTTGAACATCATCCGCCGGCCGAGGGGGTTCGGCAGCGCGGCGACGAGGAGGCCGTGGTACTTGCGCGTGCAGGCCCCGGAGGCCGTGCCCGAGGCGTAGCCGCCGAGGCCGTTCGTCACGAGCCACTCGCGGGTCATAAGTCGGTCCCGGTTCACCCCGGGGACCCCGCCCGCGTCACTTTCGGTATCCCGCCCTGAGTTCGACTTATCCATTGCCTGTCCCACCCGAACCTCGTCTTTCCTGTCCCGAAGAGGGTTCGCCCTCCTCTCGCCCGACCGTGCCGGGCCGTTACGGCGGTCAGCGAAGGTCAATGTCGCAGAATGCCCCCAGGATGGCTCCGAACGCCATGTGTGCGACCAGGACCGCGACCGGCGTGCCGACGCCGTAGTGGAGCGCCAAAAACCCTGGCGGCTCCAGTTGGCGGACCACGGTCGGGCCGTGCTGCTCGTTCGCCATCCGCGGGTGCAGGGCGGGCAGGAGGGGCATCCCCACCGCGAGCACGAAGGCGGCGTGGACGACGCCCGCCAGCGCCCCGAGCCACCACGTCGCCCGCCCGAGCGAGTGGAAGACGGCGAGGTAGAGGAGGGCGAAGGCCCACCCGCTCAGGAAGTGGCAACCGACGCCGACGAGCTTGGCCCGGTCCCGGTCCGGCGTGAACATGGTCCCGAGCAGGTACGGGAGGTTCATCCGGGTCAGCCCGAACCCCTGGCCGGCGGCGACGACCACGCTCAGCACCACCGTCCCGACGAATCCCCACAGCAGCCAGTCGTCGAAGTTCATGGCCGCACCTCCCGGACGGCCTGTGGGCGGCCACCCGCGGCCGCCACCGTCAGGCGGCCGCAGTCCCGCCGCTCCCGCTCCTCCAGGGAGAGGGCCGCGTTGATGAGGCCGACGTGGGTGAACGCCTGCGGGAAGTTACCGAGCGCCTCTCCCGTATCCGGGTCGATCTCCTCGGCGAACAGGCCGAGGTCGTTCGCGTACCGGAGTGTGCTCGCGAAACTCTCCCGGGCCTCGTCCTCGCTCCCCCCGCCCCGGGCGAGGAAGTCGGCAAGCCAGAACGAGCACATGGCGAACGCCCCCTCCCGACCCCCCAGGCTCTGCTCGTAGCGGTAGACGAGCCCCGGCCCGGCCCCCAGCCGCTCCACGACCCGCCGGTACGTCTGCCGCATCCGTTCGGAGGACGCCCCGGCGAAGCCGAGGAACGCCATTTGGAGGACGCTCGCGTCGAGGGTCTCCCCGCCGAGGACCTGGGTGTAGCATTCCAGCTTCGGATTCCACCCCCGCTCCTCGATGTCCCGGCGGATGCGATCGCGGTTCTCCGCGAACCGGGCGGCAGGGATGCCGCGGACGCGCCCGTCGCGGTGGAGCGCGAGGAGGCGGTCCAGGGCCACCCAGCAGAGGAGCTTGGAGTGGGTGAAGTGCCGCCGCTCGCCGCGCGGCTCCCAGATGCCGTTGTCCGGCTCCTCCCAGTGCCGGCAGACGTACTCCCCGTAGTGGCGGAGCATCGCCTGCGTGTCGCGGTCGAGCGGCCGGCCGCGGCCGGCGAAGTGCGTCACGGCCTCGACGACCTCCCCGTACACGTCGAGCTGCACCTGGCCCCGCGCCCCGTTCCCGGTGCGGACCGGGCGCGACCCGCCGTACCCGCCCAGGTGGGGCAGGTCCGACTCCCGCGGGACCGTCTCCCCGAACACGTCGTAGATGACCCGCAGCTCCGGGCGGGTGAGCCGCGTCGCGTGGAGCAGCCAGCTACAGAACGCCTCGGCCTCCTCCTCGTAGCCGAGGCCGAAGAGGGCCCGGGCCGTGAACGCCGCGTCGCGGAGCCAGCAGAACCGGTAGTCCCAGTTCAGATCCCCGCCGGCCCGCTCCGGGAGGGACGTGGTCGGGGCGGCGACGATCGCCCCGGACGGGGCGTAGGACATCAGCTTGAGGACCAGCGCGCTGCGGACGACGGCGTCGCGGTGCGGCCCGTCGTAACGGGCGCGGGCCGCCCACCGGCGCCACCACCCGGCGGTCAGGGCGAGCTTCTCGCCGGCGGCATCTCCCAGGTGCGGGACGACGCCCGGGGCCTCGGCCGAGAACGTGAGCGCGAAGGCAACCGCCTCCCCCGCCCGCAGCCGGACCCGCGCCGCGACCCCGCCCCCCTCGGCCGGCATAAACGCTGCCCGGCCGTGGAGGGCGACGAGCCACGACCCCATGTCGATCCGTAGGCCCAGCGCCCCCGCGTCGCGGATGCGGGCCCGTGCCCGGCCGTAGTCGGGCCGCGGGTCGAAGCGGACGACGAGTTCCACCTCACCCTCTTCGCACACCGCCCGCCGGACGAGCTCGTGCTCCGGCAAGAGGAGCCGCCGCTTGTCCTCCTCCGAAACCGCGGTCATGAAGTCGGTGAGAGTCGCCGCCCCCGTCGCGGTGCGGAACCGTGTCTCCAACACATTCGTCCCGTCGAGGTAGCGGCGCCCGACCTCGGCCGGCAGCGCAGGCGCGATGCCCCAGGAGCCGCCGGTCCGCGGGTCGAGCAGCGCCCCGAACAGCGAAGGGCTGTCGAACCGGGGCCAGCACAGCCAGTCGATCGACCCGCCCCGGGACACGAGCGCGGCCGACCGGCCGTTGCCGATGACCGCGTAGTCCTGGATCTTCGGGGCCGCCTCCGTCATCGCTCACCGCCCGCTTGATGGGAGTGGCCGCCTCCCCCGATCCCGGGATGGAGCAGGGCGGGCTGGACGCCGGCCCCGCCGTGGTAGACGATGTACCCGCCGAGGCCCGAGCCGACCGTCAGCAGGATGGCGGCGACCCAACCCGCCACGCGCGGCCCGCGGGGGAGCGGCCGCAGCCAGTTCTGCCACCCGACCCAGGCGGGCCAGGCGAAGAGGGCGAGGGCGGCCACCTGAACCCCGAGGTGCCAGTACATGAGCCGGTGCGCCTCGCCCGTGTGCGCCGGGACGAGGAAGAAGGCGAGGAGGCCGGTGCCCGCGGCGAGGGCGCCGGTCAGCACGCCGGCGACGAGCAGGCCGTTGACGACCCACGCCAGGTCGGCTCGGCCCCGGTAGCGGGCGTACAGGTCGAGGCCCACCCCGCTCAGAAGGAGCACGATCGGGAAGTGGACGAGCATGGGGTGGAGTTCCCACGGCTCGACGGGGCCGCCCCAGCCGTGGCCGGGCCCGGAATGTGCGGACACGGCGAGGCCGCTCGGGACTCTCATCGGATCCCCCACGCCGCATCAGCGGCCGTGTGATCGACCGGGAGCCGCCGTGCGTCATCCGGCGTCGGCCGACCGCCCCTGGTCCGGTGGCCTCCCTCCGTCTTGCCGCGGCCCGGCGTGACAAGACGGAGAGCTGTCCCCCTTGCGACCTCGGAACATCATGAGAATGGCAGGGACGACGCAGCAGGCGAGTAACAGGACCGCAACCAGGACCAGCCAAATCTCCGAACCCATGTTTCCCTCCTCCGCGGCCCCGGATGGGTCCGGCCGCACTCTTTACCGGGGGCCCATCCTGGCACGAACCGAAGGCCGGCCGCGTATGTGCGGCGTCAGCGGCCGCCCGCCTCCTCCCGACGCACCGGGGGTCACCGGACGTAACGGTCCCAACCGCCGTAGCGATCCCGCACCGGGCCGCGGGGGAGGCTCAAGAGGATCAGGGCGACCCCGACGGCGATGTTGCTCCACCGGGCCGCGGCCGACTCGCCGGCCAGCACCCACGGAGCGAGGACCAGCCAGGCACCGAGGAGGACGTTCAGGAAGCGGAACGCCCGGCCCACCTCCGCCGTGGCGACGACCGCGACTGTGACGATCAGCGCCCCGGTCAGGTGGTCGCTGTCCGCGGCCCGACCGACGGAGCCGAGGGCCGAGGGGGCGAACAGGAGCCAGACGCCGAGTGCCGTGCTCGCGAGGAGCGTCCACGGGAGCGTCACGCCCCACACCGCCGGCGGGACCACGGCCGCTGCCGGCGCGCCGTACTCGGGCGTCCGCGTGTCCGGGCCGCCGCCCTCGACGGTGTCGCCCACGAAGAACGTCCGCCAGAACGGCTTCCCCGACCGCCGGGCTTGCACCATGAACTGGCACATGGCCACCACCTCGTCGAGCGCGAGCGGGACCATGAGGAGCATCGCCGCCGCGGCCGCGAGGCAGAGCGTACACCACTCCCCGACCACCACCGGCTGGAGGGTCACGAGGACGACGTGGGTCACGCCGAGCGGCACGACCAGGATGCCGAAGAAGGTGACCATCCACGGCATCGACCGCCAGCGGGTCGGGCCGCCCATGAACCCCATCAGCACCTCGAACGTGTACGCGACCGCGCCGAGGCCGGCGTCCGAGATCGGCATCGACCGCGACACGTCCGAGTGGAGGACGCGAAGGGTCCCCTCCCGGAAGAACGGGTCCCAGGCGGAGCCTGTGTAGCCGAGTTGCACCGCCGCGAGGTAGCGGGAGATGAACCAGCCGACGAAGCCGAGCGCGATGATGGGAGCCCGCTGCGGCCAGGAGGACGGGTTGTACGTCCAGCCCGGCGGAACCTCCGGCCCCGGCTTCATCATGGCCATGTGGTGGGCCATCCCGGGCATCATCGGCACGAGGACCGTGAGCGCGACGACGAACGCCCCGACCAGCGTGTCGGTGACGTAAGCGGCCGGACTCGGCGCCCAGAGGAAAAGCGGGGCGAACTGGAGCCAGACGCCGACGAGGCAGGCCCCCCAGCGGCCGAAGAAGTCGGCCGGGAGGCGCGGCCACAGGGACAGGGCCCCGAAGAGTACGAGGAGCGCCCCGCTCACGAGGTCGCTCCAGGTCATGGCCGCGGCCCGCTCCGCGATGGGCGCAAGCCCGCGCTCGACGGTCACGGCCTCGACCCCGGCCGTCGGGATGCCGTAGCCGAAGGTTGCCGGGGCCGTCATGAGCCATAGGCCCAGCGCGACGACGGTAAAGTTCGTCCAGAGCCACGGGGCTCGCATCCGGACGAGCATCTCCCGGTGGTCGCCGGCCGCCGTCTCGTGTTCGCCGTGCCCCCCAGGCTCAGACGGGGCTGACCGGTTCCGGCCCTCTTCCGGTACGAGCGCCATCCCGCACTTCGGGCAGTCGCCGGGGTGGTCTTGCCGGACTTCGGGGTGCATTGGGCAGGTGTACGTGACGGCGTGCTCGACGTGTTCAGCCGGCATGGGCTCCCTCCTCCGGCGGGCGGGCTGCGGGTCCGGGTTCCGGGGGCGGCCCCAGGTGATTCTCCTCGTACCAGCGGGCCGGGTTCTCCTTGAGCGCCGCAACCATCTTCGGCAGCGTCTCGCGGAGCGAGCGCCTCGGCTCCCAGCCGAGGAGGGTCCGGGCGCGGGTGACGTCCAGCTCGTAGTGGTCGTCGGCCCGCTCGATCATCCACGGCTTGATGAACGGCTCCCCCACGAACGGGAGGTGGTCCTGGACCCAGGCCCCCGCCTCGGCCAGGGCCTTGGGGATCTGGTGCGTCTCCCACTCCTCGTCGTGGATCAGCCGGGCGAAGGCCCGCTGGAGTTCGTCGTAACTCAGGGTGTCCGTCTCCCCGATCAAGAGGGTGGTTTCCGGCGGGAGTTGTTTCCGGCGCTCGACGGCCCGGGCGATGGCGTCCACCACGTCGTCGAGGTGGACGAACGCCTGTCCTCGCGTCGTGTCGCCCGGGTACACGCGGCCGGTCGTCCACCGCTCGTAGATCCGCTGGACCTGGTGGGCGAGCGGGATCGAGTGGCACCGGTCGTCGTACACCCCGGCGATCCGCAGGATGACCGCCGGGATGCCGCCCCGCTCCCGGCGGATCAGCTCCTCGGTCCGGTCCTTCGAGACCGGGTAGGCCCAGGTCGGCCCGATCGGCGAGTCCTCGGTGATCTTTCGGCCCGGCTCGCCGGGAGCGTGGACGAGCATCGTGCTGGAGAAGAGGAACTGCCCGACGTGAAAGCCCCGGAGGCCCCGCAACAGCCGCTCGGTGCCGCGGACCGTCACCTCCTCGTACTTGGGGCTCGGCTCACCCGAGAAGTCGTAGTAGGCGGCGAGGTGGACGACCGAGGCGATCTCCTCGCCGTAGCCGCGGCGCACCCGGTCGAGGGCGGCCCGGACGCCCTCGTCGGAGGTGAGGTCCACGCAGACGCACTCGGCCTCGGGCGGCGGGTGCGGGGGGCCGTCGCGGTCGAGTCCGGCGATCCGGAACCGTCCCCCGAGACGGCGGACCACGGCCGAACCGATGAGCCCGCTGCTGCCGGTCACGATGACGGTCTCGTGCTCTCTGTCCATCGCCCCCCTCCGGTACGACTCTGCCCCCGGGTATGCCCGCGGGGACGACACGCCGCCATGACGACCCTCACCAGCACGGGGGTGCCTTCAGGCCCATGAGATCGAGCCGCGGCCCGCGCCGAGGTTCGTGCCCGGCGCGGGAAAGCGGCACGCCCCGCGTTACTTCCGGTCGCCCATCATCTGGGCCATTTCCCGGCACTCCTTCGCGGTCTTCCGGCACGCCTCGACGGCCGCCTTCATCTCGGGGTCGTTGAGCGCCTCGCACTCCTTCGCGCAGGCGTCGCAGCACTCGGCGCACGCCCGGCAACACGCCCCCATCATCGGGCTCACGCGGGCGCAGAGGGCGGCCGCCGCGTGGCACATCGTCGCCGTGTCCACGCACAGGTGCTCGGCCTTGGCGTAGTTCGCCTTGCCGGCCGCGAGCTGCATGTGGCAGTGGTGGAACCCGGCATCGCACTCCTCCGCGCACTCGTCGCACGTCTTGGCCGTCTGCCGCCCGTGCCCCTTGTGCCCGTCCTTCTTGTCGTCCTTCCGCTCCTGGGCGGCCGCGACCCCGGTCGTCGCGAGCCCCGCGGCGGTCAGCCCCAGCACCCCTAGCGCGCCCCGTCGGTCCATGGTCGTTCTCCTCACGGTTGCGGTGTCGAACCGGACATCGGCGGCCCGCACCTTACGGCCCGCCCGCCTCGCCCGGGCCGGCGGCCCGGTCAGTGCTTCATCTTGGAGTGGTCCATGCCCTTCATGTCCGTCTTGGGCCCGGCCTCCCCTTTCTCCTTCATCCCCTCCATCTTCGAGTGGTCCATCCCCTTCATGTCGCCCATGTCCATCCCGGGCATCATCCCCATCCCGCCCATCCGGAGCCGGCTCTCGGAGTCGATGAGGAAGTTCGCCGAGGTGACCACCTTGTCCCCGGCCTTGAGGCCCTCGAGCACCTGGAACCGGTCGCCGAACTTGAACGCGCTCACCTTGACCTCGACCGGCACGAACCGGTCCTCGGCCTCGACCCGGAAGGCGATGTCCCGCTCGCCCGTCCGGATGACGGCCGAGGCGGGGACGAGGAGCCCCTCGCCCATCGTGTGCCGGATGTCGATGTGCGCGAACATGCCGGGCTTGAGGAGCCCGTCCTTGTTCGGAAGCTCGACCCGCACCTGGACCGTCCGGGTCTTCTCCTCGACGGTCGGCTGGATGAAGACCACCTTCCCGGCCAGCTTCTGCTCGGGGAGGGCCGGGAGGGTGACCTCGGCGGGCATGCCGAGTTCGACGTGGGGGAGCTCGTACTCGTAGACCTTGGCCTGGACCCAGACCGTCGAGAGGTCGGCGATGACGTAGAGCTCCTTCTGCGGGGTGACGTACTCCTTTTGGAGGACGTTCTTCTCCAGGACCGTCCCGGTGATGGGGCTCACGAGGGTCAGGTTGCGCTGAGGCTTCCCCGCCTTCCCGATCTCCTCGATCACGTCGGCCGGCACGTCCCAGAGTTCGAGCCGCTGCCGGGCCAGGTCGGCGAGGTCCGTCTGCCCGCCCTTTTTCGCGGTCAGGTACTCTTGCTGGGTGGTGAGGAACTGGGGGCTGTAGATGGAAAGAAGCGGGTCGCCCTTCTTGACCGGCTGACCCGTGAAGTTAACGAAGAGCTTCTCGGCCCAGCCCTCGGTCTTCAAGTGGATGCGGGCCACCTTCGTCTCGTCCGGTCGCACGATGCCGACGGTCCGGACGCTCATCCGGAGCGGGGCCCGCTCGACCACGCCGACCGTCACCCCAATCCGCTGTCGGACCTCGGCGGAGACGGTCACTGGTCCGTACCCCGGGACGGACGTGGAGGAGCTCATGTCCATCCCGGGCATGTCCATGGACATGCCGCCTTGGCCATTTGAGGGCGCGTCACTCTTCGAGGTGAGGCCGCCGAACCAGTGTGACGGTGATGTGATCCAGCCGCGGTAGCTGGCGTACCAGAGGCCGACGCCGACCGCGGCGACCGCGACGACGGCCGCAACCCAGCGAATCCGTTTCGGCCCCGGATGCCCCACGATTACCCTCCCGCGAAGACCACGCCGCGACCTTACCCCGGGCGGAGGCGTTGCGCACGGTACGGCGCACCCGCACGCAACGCCGTGCCGGTCGGCAGGGCCGGGTGGCGACAGGGTTCAGTGTCCTGAACGCTGTCGCTTCTCGGACGATCAGGCTTCGGGCGTGTTCAGATGGGCAAAGGGGCCATCGGGTCGCTCCGAATTAATGAGCAGGTTCTGTGCCGCGCCGCCTCCCCCGCGTCGGCACGGTTCTCGGTGTCGCCTCGGGGCGACGCAGGCTGCCGGCCGGGGGGTCACTTCTTGGGCAGCTCGACCTTGGTCGGCTTGATCGTCTTCTTGCCGTCCTTCTCGTTGACGGCGCCGGCGATGGTCACGTTCTCGACCTTGTCGCCGCCGCAGACGCCCTCGTGGTACGACTCCCCGTTCCCCGTGTCCGAGAGGTAGTAGTTGACCACTTGGTCCTTCTCCTTCACCTGTTGTCCGCTCGCCGGATCGCCCCAGAGAACCGAGAGAGGAGGAAGAGTTCGGCCGGGAACGACGGCGTGGCACCGGCGATCATCTCGGAAACGAGAAGGCCGGTGAGCGGGGCGTTCAGGATGCCGGTCCGGAAGTGACCGCAGGCGTTGAGATACCCGTCGAGCCCTTCGACCGGACCGAGGATGGGAAGCTCGTCCGGCGTGCCGGGGCGCAGGCCGGACCAGACCCGCTTGACCCGAACGTCCTTGAGGAATGGAACGGCACGCACGGCCCCGGCGGCGAGCGCCTTCATCGCGGCGGGGGTCACACCGGTCTCGTAGCCCACCTCCTCCGTCGTGCTCCCGATGATGACCTCGCCGTGCTGCTTTTGCGCCAGGTAACAGTCGGTCGTTGACAGGCAGGCGGAGAGGACATCCGGTAGGGCCTCGGTGCCCAAGATCTGCCCCCGCACGGGCCGGACCGGGATCTCGACCCCCGCCATCCGCCCGATCTCCGGTGCCCACGCCCCGGCCGCGTTCACCACAAGGCCGCATGGGATGGCCCCTGTCGCCGTTTCGACCGCGGTCACACGGCCCGACTCGACCCGGAGCCCGGTCACCTCGGTGTGAGTGACGACCGTCGCGCCGAGACTCCGGGCCGACGTGCGGAAGGCTTCGGCGAGCCGGTACGGATTCACCTGGTCGTCGCCGTGGAACCGGAGCGCGCCCCGGACCTCGCGCGTCACCGCCGGCTCGGCCCTGGCCAACTCCTCCGGGGTCAGCCACTCCGTCAGGTCGCGGCCGCACGGGCAGTGCTCCCACAGTGGCTTCGCGAACGCCACGTCCCCCTCGTCGTACATGAGGAAGAGGAGCGACGTCCGCTCGAACTCAACGTCAAGGCCGCCGGTCTCGCGGAGTGCCTCGGCCAGGTCCGGGAACATCGCGTTCGACCGGACCGCGAAGTCGAGGAAGACCTTCGGGAGCTGCCCGGGGCCGTGGACCCCGTCCGGGAGCGACCCGAGCCCGGCCATCGCCTTGTAGAAGATCACGCCGCAGCCGAGCCCGACCGACTCGCCGAGCGGCCAGAGGCCGCCGGCCGATGCGGACGTCGCCCGACCACGCTGGGGCCGGTCCACAAGCGTGACCCTGAGCCCCCGCTTCGCGGCGTAGTAGGCGACCGCGCACCCGATGACACCGCCTCCGACCACGACGACGTCCGGTGAACGGTTCATGACGCACCTCCCCCGACGGCGTCGAGCGGGTCTGTCGCGGACGTGTCGCCGATCCCCTCGGCCCGGGCGAGGACGCCGAGCGTCACCGGTTTGACCGGCGGTCGCGGGTTAATCCGCCCGACGTCAGCCGGACTCCGCCCCGTCACCTGGCACAGATGCGTTGCGGCAAACGGGGCACAGTTCCGCCCCTGGCAAGGGCCCATGCCGAGCCGGGTCAGAAGCTTCACGGCTTGAAGGTCCCTGGCCCCTCCGCCAACAGCCGCCCCGACTTCCCCGCGCGTGACCTCCTCGCACCGGCAGACGAGCGTGTCCGGGGTCGCGAGGTCCGTGAGCCCGCCCCTCACGCGATACCGCGCGTCGAGTTCCCGCCACGCCTCGGACAAGAAGCGGAGACGGGCCAAGGGTGCCTCCCGTCGCCGATCGGCCTCGCTGGCAGCGATGGCCCCGGCCGCTTCGGCGACCGTGACGCCCACGACCCGCCCCTCCGCTTCGGCGGCCGCCGCCCCGACGATCCCCGCGCCGTCGCCCGCGGCGAAGACCCCGGGCACGGTCGTCTCGAAGAACGGTACCCGCTCCGGGATCCAGCCACCCAACTCCGGGGCGTACCGGTGGCGGCAGCCGGCGAGCGTCGTCAGCTCCGTGTTCGGGACAAAGCCGAACCCGACCACCACGAGGTCCACCCCGGCGGTGCGGGCCTCGCCGTGGATCGGGGTCCAGTCGTCTGGTCGGACCGGGCCGTAGGATGCCCGCTCGACCTGCTCGGTGCCGTGGGCGGAAAAGACGGTGTGGTTCGAGATGAAGGGGACTCCCGCGGCGGTCAACGCCTGCCAGTGGTCGAGCGCGTCCGCCATGAACTCCCACCCGTGCCACACCGCCGGGAGCGGCTCAGGGGGCCACCAGGGCGGCCCGGCTTCGAGGACAGCGGCCACCTCCGCCCCGGCCCCGCGGAGGCGGTTTGCCACCCCGGCGAGGAGGGGCCCGGTCCCGGCCACCAGCGCCCTTCGACCCGGGCGGACGAGATTGCCCTTCACGAACGCCTGGACGCCGCCCGCGGTCATGACGCCCGGCAGTGTCCACCCGGGGAACGGCACCGGCCGGTCGTAAGCCCCGGCGGCAATGACGAGCCGCTCCGCCCGGATGAGGCCCGAGGCGTTCTCGGATGCCCAGAGGATTTCGCGGCCGTCCCAGACGCCCAGGGCCGAGGTGCCGGAGAGCACTTCGACCCGGCCCCCGGCCGCGGCGAACCCCGCCCGGAGCCGCTCCCCTTTGGCGAAATCCTTGCCGAGTGCGGCCGTGTCGGTCACCCGAAGGCCGGCCGAAGGGGTGCGGTAAATCTGGCCGCCCAGGTGAGTTGCCTCGTCGATGAGGGTACAGGGGAGGCCGGCCCGGGCTGCCTCGATGGTCGCTCCGAGACCGGCCGGACCTGAGCCAATGACGACGAGCGGTGTGGAAGGGGTCACGTCTCCACCCTCCACGCCCCGGTCCCGGCCTGGGTCTCGACCCGCATCCCGTCCCGCACCGGGGTCTGGCAGGTGCGGACGCCGGGTCGCCCATCGACGGTCATCACGCAGTCGAAGCAGACCCCGATCCCGCAGTAGAGTCCCCGCGGTTCGCCCCGGCGGTCGGTGGTTCGGAGCGTCCGCCTTCCCGCGGCGAGAAGAGCGGCGGCGACGCTCTCGCCCTCGTGGGCCTTGGCCGGGTTCCCATCGACGACGATCTCGATTGCCGGTCCGCGGGTGACTACCCCCGGGACCACTCTCGGCTGACCTTCCATCGTTCGGCCTCCGCACACATCCGAAGAGTCCGGCCTCGTGAGTTGTTTCTCCGCACCGAAGCGATTGACGAGATCCTCGTCTCGGTCATTGGCACCTTCACGGAGTCCCACTCAACCCCTGCTCTTCGGCACGAGGGTGTAGTGAACTGTCTGCGCGCGGATGTACCCGTCTTCGATGACGTAGGAGTCCACGCCGTCCGTGACGGTGTGGGTGTCGGAGTCCGCCGACCATTCGAGAAGGCCGACGTGCTGCTCAACGACAACAACCTTGTAGGTGTAGCGCGCGTTCGGCAGTTCGCGATTCAGTTGGCGGTAACAGTCGCGGATTCCTTCGAGCCCCCGGCGGACGCCGCTCGGCATGATGAGGAAGGAATCCTCGCGGTAGCACGTCAGGAAATCCTCCTCGGAATGAAACCGGGAGAGTTCAAGGTGCCTGCGAAGCACCTCTTGAGGAGGGGTGTCGTTCATGAGTGCCTCCATCTCGCGGGCGGATCCCTAGCGGTTGCCGACGCCACACGAAGGAGAGCCGCGGCGTAGGCGTTCCAGCGCCTCCCCCCGCGCCGGCCCGCATCAACTGCCCGACTCGGAAGTTGAACTGACAACCCTGGTCTGGTAACCGGCCTTTGCGATGCGCTCCGCGACCGCGGCGGCGTCCACCACCGCCGCGTCGTACAGCACCTGGATCGTCTGGTTCTGGGCCTTCGCCCGGACTGTGCCCACGCCCGGCAGGGCTTTGAGCACGCGCTCGACCCGCTGCTCGCACCCCTCGCAGGCAAGTCGCTGGTCCCCGGTGACCTCGAAGGTAATCGACTTAAACATGCCCGGAATCCCCCGTCAGGCTGTCGGCCGAGCGGACGAACCGCCTGATCTGTTCGTCCGCCTCCGCCGGCGCCCCGGCTGACACCTGCGGCGTCTGCCCGACCGTCTTGATGGCCTGGAAGAAGTAGGCACCGCGTCCCCAGAGGGAGTTGACGAAGATCGTCGTGACGCTCGCCGCCATCGCGACCATGCCCCAGATCGGGTAGACCAGGCCGGTGGCGGCCGCCGGGATCCCGATGCCGTTGAACAGGAACGCGAGGGTGACGTTCTGCACAATCTTGCGGTAGCTGTACTTGCTCGTCTCGTAGGCGTCGAGCACGGCCCCGACCCGCTTGTTGAGGATGATCACGTCGGCGGACTCGATCGCGATGTCGGCCCCGCTCCCGAAGGCGATCCCCACGTCGGCCTGCATCAGGGCCGGGGCGTCGTTGATCCCGTCCCCGGCCATCGCCACGCGGGCACCGCCGTCTTGGAGCTTGCGGACCAGGTTCGCCTTCTCGGCCGGGAGCACCCGGGCGTGGACGTCCTCGATGCCGGCCAGGCGGGCGAAGTGGCGGGCCGCCTGCTCGTTGTCGCCGGTGATGAGGCTCGTCCGGATGCCGAGCGCGTGCAGGCGGCTGACCGTCTCCGCCGCGTCCGGCCGCAGCGCGTCACCGAGCGCGAGGAGGCCGAGGAGCGCCCCGTCCCGGGCGACCCCGATGACGGTGTGGCCCTGCGACTCCAGCTCGTGGACACGCTGCCGCTGCGCCTCGATGCTCACCCCTTCCGAAGCGAGAAACGTCGGGCTGCCGACCAACAAGCCGCTGCCGCCGAGGCGCGCCCGGACGCCCTTGCCGGGGACGGCCTCGAACCCCTGCACCTCGGGCGGAACGGTGCCGCGGTTGAAGGCTTCTTCGACCACCGCGCGGGCGAGCGGGTGTTCGGAACCTGCCTCGGCCGCCGCCGCGAGAGTGAGGAGTTCCGGTTCCGGGGCAGCGACGGCAACGATTTGGCGGACTGCCGGACGGCCCTCGGTGAGCGTGCCGGTCTTGTCGAACACCACGCGCTCGACGCGGCGCAAGACCTGGAACGCCTCGCCGGTCCGCATCAGCACGCCCCGCTCGGCCGCCTCGCCCGCCCCGCGGACGATCGAGAGCGGGGCCGAGATCCCGACCGCGCAGGGGTAGCCCATGACGAGGACGCTCAGGCCGGCGAACATCGCCCGCTGAAGCTCGGGCGAGTCGCCGATGACGAGCGGGCCGAGGAGCCAGAAGATGGTCGCGCCGAGTGCGGTCAGGAGCACCACGGGCGTGTAGACCTTGAGCACTCGGTCCACGAGGTGGAGCACGCCGGGCTTCAAGGCCCGGGCGTCCTCGACGCTGCGGATGACTTGCCGGAGGAAGCTCTCCTCGCCGACGACGCTCACGCGGACGAGGAGCGTGCCGTGGCCGTTCAGTGAGCCACTGATGGTCCGGTCCCCGGGGTTCTTCTCGACGAGCTTCGGCTCGCCGGTGACGAGCGACTCGTCCACGTCCGACTCCCCCGCCTCGACCACGCCGTCCACGGGCACCCGCTCGCCCGGGCGGATGCGCACCAGGTCGCCGACGCGCACGTCTTCGAGCGGCACGTCCACGTCCCGCCCGTCCCGGATGACGTGCGCCACGTCGGGTTCGAGGTCGAGGAGCTTCTTGACAGCCTGGGAACTCCGGGTCTTCACGATGAGCGACAGCCACTCGGAGAAGATGTGGTACGTGAGGACCATGACCGCCACCGAGAAGAACGCGACGGTCGGGAAGTCCGGCGGGTTGAACGCCAAGCCGATCGCGCCGCCGACGAGCCCGGCGAACGCCCCGAACTCGACCAGCACGTGCTGGTTGAGGATGCCGCGGCGGAGCGCCATGAACGCCATGCGGACGATGTGCCGGCCCACCCCGAAGATGAGGAGCAGGGTGAGCGCACCGGCGAGCCACGGGGTGGCGGGGCCGAACGCGCCCTTGAGTTGGAGGGCGTAGACGCCGGCCCCGAAAGCGGCGAGGACGGCCGAGCCGACAACCGCATGCGCGAGGCCGTAGGCCCGGAGCACCACGAAGGAGAACGCGACGAGGCTCGCGATGGAGAACACGCAGAGCGCGAACCACACGCTGTCAACCGGGTAGCCGGCGAGCCCCATCGCGGCGATGCTCGCCGCGAGCGCGATCAGAAACCGGCCGCGCTCGCGCACCAGCGCGCGCTCCTCCTCGTCGAACGGGCGGAGCTTCCGCGGGTCGGAGACCGTGTAGCCGATGTCCTTGAGGATCTGGAGCAGGTCTTCGGCGCTCGTCACGGCGGGGTCGTACTCGATGAGCGCCTGCTCGTGCGTCAGGCTCACCGCGACCTTGTCCACGCCCGGTCGCCGGCCCAGCGCCTTCTCGATCGTGCCGGTGCACAGCGAACAGTGCAGCCCCCCGATCCGGGCGCGGATGCGGCGGCGGCCCGGCAGTTGGGAAGGCTCCTCGCTCCAGAAGCGTTGGGCCGTCTCGTCCATCATCGCGGTAGTCATGACCCCATCCTTTGCAGCTCTTCGTTTCGAGCAAATGTCGCGCCTGGTGATGCCTTGTCGCTCACAGGAAGCCCAACTCCTCGACCCGCTGGCGCAGGCGTTCCTCGGTCGTCCGCTCGGGGTTGTAGCGCACCCGCACCCGCTTCTGCTTCACGTCGGGCACCACCTCGTGGACCGCCCGCAGGCCCAGGAGCGCGCGGCTGAGCGTCTCGGCACAGCCCTCGCAGACCATGCCGGGGGCGGCGATCTCCGTCTCGGCGATCGCGACGCCTTCGTCCTTCGGACCGCTCTCCTCGCCCTGTCGGTGCCGCCGGGCGGTGGCGACCAACCAAGCGGCCATCGAAAGCGCCGTGACGCCGGCCGCGACCGCGGCGGCGGCCGTCCCGAACCGCTGGGCCACGAAGGCCACCCCGAGCACGACCAGGAGCACGCCCGACGCCTTCTCCAGCCGCGGTTGCCAGCGGGCGAGGGCCTTGAAGTCTTTGAGCAGACCCGTGAAGGTTCCGGCAATGACGATCGGCAGGCCCCGGACGAAGGCGAAGACGAACAGGAGCAGCGCCCCGAACCACGCGCTCCCCGTGGTCCCGGCGTAGAGGAGCATCGCGAGTACCACCGAGATGGAGCACGGGCAGGCCGAGCCCACGAGCCCGAACGGGAGCCCGAGGAGGTAGGCCCCGGCGAGGGTCTCGACCCGTCGCTCGGGGGCGGCGACGGTCGGGGCCCGGAGGCGGAATAACCCGAGCATCGCCAGGCCGAGGATGACCAGGACGACACCCGCGATCAGGTAGCCATTTGTCCCGAAGAAGGCGGCGAACTGCTTCCCGGCCCAGCCGAAGACGAGCCCGTAGGCCCCGAACGTCGTGGCCGTTCCGAGGAGGAACGCGAGGCTCCGGGTGAACGCCTTCCACCGCTTGAGCCCCGGCTCGCCGGCCACGTACCCCATGACGACCGGCACGGTCGCGAGTACCGCGGGGGTCAGGGCCAGCAGCAGCCCGGCCCCGGCGGCGAGGAGCAGCGCCCACGGCGAGGCGGTCTGAAGTCCGGCCAGGGTTTCTTCGATCGAGTCCACGTTCAGCACGGCTCACTCCTACTTCTTCTCGGCGGGCGGGGGGTCCTGCTTGGCCGGTGAGAACTCGACGTGCTGGGCTTCGATCCGGACCTGCCCGCCCTTTTTCACGAGCGTCCCGGTCACCTTCGCGTGCTGCCCGACCCGCTCCCCCTGGGCGGTGAGCTTGGCCGGGGCGAGGTCGATGAACGCCTCCCCGCTGGCGTCCTTGATGCGGAACCAGCAGCCCGACGCCGGGCACTGCTGGATGACCTCACCCTCGATGGTCACCGTCTTCCCGACGTTGCCCTCGTCCTTCAGGCATTGCGTACACACGAGATCCGGTTCACCCGGAACGGGCTCCCCGATGGTCGAAGGCGGGGCGGAACTATTCGCCCCCTTCCCCCCGCCCGGCTCGGCGTTACACCCGACGAGCCCCATCGCCGCGAAGACGACTAGGGCAACGGCCCCGGCGTATCGTGTGCTCATCTGGTCCTCCTACCTGCGGGTTCGGCGGCTCGGGATGTCGGCCACCATGCGGGTATGTCGTCATTCTAAGCTCCGTACCGCGGTACGGAGTCAAGTCGAAATGGGCCGAATGAAAAAAACCGGACTCGGGTCAAGAAGAGCCTCTATCGAGGGGGGTTTTCGGCGCACTCAATGTTTCGGGGCGAAAGAGGGGAACCGCCAGGAGGGCTGCCAGCAGTTGGACGACGCCGAAGATCGTCAGTGCCGGTCCGAAGCCGAGCCGCAGGATCTCACCGAAGACGAGGCTCCCGACGCCCCTGCCGGTGAAGAGTGTGAAGACGTTAAGTCCCATCGCCTGCCCGGCCCGCTTCCCGCCCAGGTCGGTCACGATCCCCGCGAGGAGCGGCGCGTCATGTCGTAGCCGAGCGAGAGGACGGTGAAGGCGACCGCGGCGGCAAGGAGCGGTGCGTCCGGGATGAGCGCGGCGGCCCCAGCCGCCCCCACCGCGAGGCCCGCGGGAATAAGCCACCGCCTCCCCCACCGGTCGGCGGCCCGGCCGATGACGGGACCGAGCAGGAAGCCCGGGACGCCGTAGCCGAGGAGCGCAAGTCCGATACCCACCTCCCCCAGGCCGTAGCGCTCCACGAAGAAGTAGAGTCCGAGCCAGGTGAAGACCCCGGCGTGGAAGACCGAGTTCACGAGCACAAACCCGTAAGTCCTCAGCCCACGTGTCGAGCCGAGGAGGGCCGCATACCCGGACAGCGCCTGCCGGACAGGCGGAGCGGCCCCGGGCGCAGGCCCCCGAGGAGCCGCCGGTACGGGAGGAGGAGGGCGAGGGCGACAAGCCCGAGGCCGGTCAAAAGTCGCCAGAGGATAAGCTGTGCGGCCGACTGCGCGGTCGCCGTGAGCGCGGTCAGGACGCCGAACGCGAGGAGCGACGCGAGCATGATGCGCCGGCGGTCCGAGAGGAGGCCGTAGAAGAGGGTCGCGACGCCGTAGGGGACCATGTAGGCCGGGACGGTGAGGCCGACTTCCTGCGGGGTCACGCCGAACGCCCGGGCGAAGCGCGGGAGGAGCGGGGCGACCATGAACGCCTGGAAGAAGACGAGGAACGTGGCCCCCGACAAGACCCGGAGCAGCCGCTCGCGCGGTGCCCCGTCATCCCCCGCCTGTCCCCCGCTCGGTGTCATGCGTTTCTACCTTGAGTGCTCCTTTTTCGGCCTCCCGGTGTCCCCGCCGCGACAGCGCTCGCAGCCGCTCAGTGACTCGATGATGGGGCAGGAGGCAATGGTCTTTTGCCCGTCGCAGGTCGAGAGGAGTTCGGTCAGGCTCTTCTTCATCGCCTCAAGGTCACGAATCTTGTGCTCGATCTCTTCGAGCTTGGCTTCCGCCACCTTCCGGACCCGGCCTGCCTTCGCCCGAGTCGTCTCCCGCAGCTCCAGGAGGTCCTGGACCTCTTTGAGCGTGAAGCCGAGTTCCTGGGCGCGCTTGATGAACCGCACCCGCTCGACCGTATCCGGCGGATACTCCCGGTAGCCAGACGCCCGGCGGGGAGGCTCCTGGAGGATGCCCCTCCGCTCGTAGAACCGGAGCGTCTCGACGTTCACCCCGGCGAGTTCGGCCACCTGGGCGGTCCGGAGCGTTGCCATGACTCTTCCCCCTCTTCCGGCCCATTATGGGCCCCGGACTATGGTACGGAGTCAAGGGAAAGCTCCCTCAAGGTGCTCTTTGGAAGCATCGCGTCGATGGATGGGCTTCATCCGCGTGACTTCGCCGCCCGCCCTACTGACAGAACGTCGTTGACGAAGCGAGCGCAGCTGGGGGATTCGGCCGTTCGGAAGCACGTGGCAGTCCAGAATGAGGAGTCACTTCTTCGCCGGCACCAAGTTCTCGAACTGCCCGCGCTATCCAGTAGCCGGCGGGGAGTTCGACCTCCGCTCGATCGCCCGTTCGGCTTCCACGCCCCATAACCCACGAAGCTTGCCCGTCCCCACCCCGCTCTACCGTGGTCCCGCGGGCTTCTTGTTCACGAGATCGAGGAGCGCCTTGCAGGCGTCGGCGCATTTCTTGAGTGACTTCCCCGCGTCCTTCATCGTCGGGTGGTCCAGCTTCTCGCACTCCGGGGCGGCGATCGCGCATGCCTCAGCACACGTCCGGCAGACCTGGGCCGTGAAGGCGCTCTCCCGGGCCACGAGCTTCGCCGCCGCCGAGCACACCTCGCCGCAGTCGAGGAGAAGGGCCATCGCCTTCGCGTGGCCGACCCTCCCCGCAGCGAGTTCCTTTGAGCAGTGGAGGAACGCCTCGTTGCACCAGTTCATCGCGTCGCAGCACGCCTCGACACACTTGCACCCGCATTCCACGAGCGGGTCCTTCGGCTTGTCGTCCCCGGCCCACGCGGGGGACGCGGCGAGCCCCGCGGCGGACGCCCCGAGGACGCCCAGGAGTTCCCGGCGGTGCATAGTGGTCTCCTTGAGTAAGTAAAAGGAACGACAGGGCCTCACCCCTTCGGCTCCTCAGCACACCCGCGGCCCGGAGTACCGCAGCCCGACCCCGGTTCGGGTGCGGCCGCGGCAGGGGGAGGTTCGGCGGACTTTTTCCGGGACAGCCTGGTCCGGATCGACCCGGCCCCCTCGATGACGTAACAGGTCGGGCACGAGCAGACGCTCTCCCGGAAGTTGTTCACGATGGCCTCGGTCGGGCAGTTCTCGATGCACGCCCCGCAGGCGATGCAGGCAGCGAGGTTCACGACCTCGAACTTCTTCGTCCCCGGGTTCTGGGCGAAGACCCCGACCGGGCAGACCACGTCGCACATGTGGCAGCTGATGCACTTCTCCGGGATGACCTCGACGTGTGTGGTCTTCACCCCGAGGACCAACTCCTTCACGTCCTGCCGCCAGAGCGGGGACCAGCTCGGGAGGTCGTACCCGACGAACACCGCGAGCAGCACGATCCAGGCCGTCCACCCGGCCATCGCCCACGGCCCGACGCCCGTGAGGTTCGCAGCGACCACGAACACGGCCGCGGCGAGGAGCCCGAGCGAGAAGCCCTTCTGAACGCCGACCTTCCCCGGGAGCCAGAAGACGAGGAGGCTACAGACGACCGAGAGGAGAAATAGGAGCGGGATTGTTTTCCACCACAGGCCCGCGACCCAGATCGAGCCGAGGAGGAGCGGGAGGACGAGGAGGAGCGAGACGTTAAAGCCGAGGTTCGTTCCCATCACGAGCCGGTCCTTCGCGCCGAACCTGACCAGCCGCTGCTTCTTCTCGGTCCGGGATTTTCCGCTCTTCAGGAACGCCGCGAGGTCCTTGATGTGGGCCGGGCCGAACTGCGGCCGCCACCCGGTCCGGTCCCGGAGCGACCAGATGTTGACCCCGTTCGCCGAGAGCTGCGGGAGGATGAGTCGGCGGTGGTCCACGAACGCTTCGATGCCGCTCGTCCGGAGGATGGAGATCACCGTGTCAGTCGTAAAGTCCCCCGCCCCGCCGGCACACCAGACGTTCACCCCCTTGGTCGGGGCGACGAGGAGCCAGCAGTCGATGCCGTCCCGGGTCAGGGTCGCAATGACCTCGCGGACGGTGAGTTCAAAGTTGCAGGTGACGAGAACCGGGGACGAGCGGTCCGGGTTCCCGACCCGCCGGAGGCCCGGCTTGGTCGGAAACGGAAAGAGCCGGCCGAAGAGTAGCCAGGTGTCTTTGAGGACGTTTAGCATCACGCCTTCTCCGCCACGAAGAGAGCGAGCGCCCCCGCGAGGTAGCGCGACTCGCCCACAACTCGATACCCGGCGTCCCGGAGCCGTCCGGGGAAGTCTCTCAGCGCGTGCGTCGTGTTCTGCGTGAGGAGGAATGTGACCGCCGCGAGCGGCCAGCGAACCAAGGCGGCGGCCGACCGCTGCCAGAAGCGGGCCGGCCGCACCTCGTCGGCCACAACGAGCTTCCCCCCGGGCTTGAGGAGCTTGGACGCGGCTCTTAGCACGTAGTCGAGTTCGTCCCCGCTGAGTTCGCTGAAGACCAGGGTCGAGACCACCCGGTCGAACCGCCCCTCCCCGAGCCGGTCGATCTCGGTCGCCGTCATGTGGAGAAGTTCCACCCCCGGGGCGTTCTCCCTCGCCGCGGCGAGCATCTTCTCGGACACGTCCACTGCTGTTACCTTCGCCCCGCGCTCGGCCATGAGCCGGGAGAGGCGGCCCGTGCCACAGCCGACTTCGAGGACCTCCTGCCCCGGCTCGACCCAGGCGGAGGCGATCTCGGCCTTCACGGCGTCGATCCGGCCGAGTGTCAGGAGCCGCATCCCCCGGTCATACTTCTCCGGGGTCTGCTCCAAGAGCTTCATGTAGACGAGGGTTGACATTGCTTGACACCGCTTTTTGGGCTCGCTTGAGCATCCAGGCGTAGCCGACGAGGATCGAGAGCAGGGTGATTCCGAACGTGAGCGGCTTGGTCACGCTCAAAAACTGCGGCCCGAAGAGCCCGAGGTAGATCGGGAGCATCGGGGACCCGCAGCAGCCGGTGAGGAAGCAGACCCCGGCCCAGAGGACGCCGGAGAGCGTCAGCCCGCCGGCAGACGAAGCGAGCGCCTCGCGCCGCATCTTGAGGATGCGGAGAAAGCACCACGTCCCGAACGCCCCCGAGAGCCCGTAGGAAAGCCCGAGCCAGTAGTCCCCGGCACCGGTGTAGCAGGCAAGCCGTCCCTCCTCCGGCTCGTCGAACTCGTAGGACGCCCAGGCACCCGAGCCTCCCGCCGGGGCCGTCTCCCCGGTCCCGACGAGGAAGTGGCCGACGACGACAAGCGCGAAGACCGCGGGGGGGAGCCACCGCATCACTTGGCCTCCAGCCGCTTCGCCTCGAAGACGAGCCCCTTGTCGGTGCGGACGACCTCGCCGGTTAGCTCGACCACGCTCTTCACCGTCGGCAACTCCCCGGCATAGCGGACCGGGAGGTAGTGCTTGGCGCAGTCGATGCACCCGCAGGACTCAAACTCCCGGGCGTCGATGGCGGCGAACACCCCCTTCGCCTTGTTCACCTTCGCGACCGCCGCCCGGAGCCGGACCTCACCCTTGAACCCGTCGGGGTTTGTCGCCAGGTCATCGACCTCAGCCGCCGCGGCCCCGGACATCCCAGCGGGTGACGACCGGGAGTCCGCCTCGGCGCTCCCCTGCCGGACGAAGGCGAACGCGAGGCCGGACACGACGACAACGGCCGCCACGCCGACCGCGAGGTTGCCGGTTCTCATGCCGAAGCTCCTTCCTGCTCGAAGCCGACGGGGACGCGCCCCGCTGCCCGCCGGGCCTTTGAGTCCTCGGCCAGGCACCAGGCCCGGTCGAGGAGCGAGACGACGCAGGGGTCAACGATCCGGTAATAGACCTGGAGCCCCTCCCGGCGGGCCTCCAGGATGCCCCGGTCCGAGAGCCGCTGGAGCTGGTTCGAGACGGCCTGGTGCTTCATCGAGACGGCTTCCGCGATGTCGCCCACGCACAGCTCGCCGGACCTGACGAGGACGTGCAGCATCCGGAGCCGGGTCGCGTTCCCGAGCACCTTGAACGTCGCCTCAAGCCCCGCGGCCTGCCGCGGGGTGAGGAGGGGCCGGGCGGTCAGTTCCGGCTTTGGGTCGCAACAGGGCGTTTCGCGTTTCCGGGCCATCGGCCAATCCTCCGGGCTATACGTTTATTACACTGTACAGTGTAATAATTGCGCAGTCAACGGGTATGTGCTACTCCCGGTCGTGGGCGGTTCGGAGTTTCATGGGCTACGCACCTGTCGCGCCCCAGCGGGCGACGCAGTGAAGGGGGAGGGAATGAAGTTGGTGGGCATACCCCGGGTGACCGAGTGGTACCAGGTGATTTGTGCAAGCGCCTCTTGCACGAATGCCTCGTCCGGAAAGGCGTCGGCGAGAGCCCGCATGTACTTCAGGTTGCGGGTCGAGAACCCCTTCATGTCCGGAAAGGCGGCGTGCAAGTCGGCCGCCAGCCGATCGATCACCTTGGCCCCCACCCCTCCACCCGCTGCCGGCGGAGGATGTCCCGGCCGATCTGCCAGTAGAGGGTGACGAGCTCCCGGTTGACCGCGACGGCCGCCCGAACCTGGGCGGCCCGGACCCGCTGCTTGACCTCGGCGAGGAGGTCGGCGTACCCGGCCGGCGCCAAGTCGGCCGCGGGGACGGGTCGTTCTTCGCGCGTCATTTCTTAGGGTCGATACGGTCGGGCACCGCTCACCGTCATCGGCGAACTCTGCTTGCGGCTTTGACGGACTGCGAGGGCCGACGAAACCGGCCGAATCGGCGCGGCGTCGCATTCGCGTCATACGTGACCGCCCACGACCCGCGCTACGTTCCACAACCTTCCGTCACGAAACACCATCGATGGAAGAGACAAAACCAGAAAGGGAGCTTCGCCATGAAAAGTAAAACCGGAATCTTGGTACTTGCCGCCGCGCTCGGATGCGCACAGTTCGGCTACGCGGACTCTTCGAGCGGGCCGAACTGTGGGAGCTCGTCGATGGGCTCGGGAGCCTCGGGTGCGAGCCAGGGCTCATCATCTTCCACGAGCTCGGATAGCTCGCTCGGATCGGGTTCCGATAGTGCGACCTCCTCGGGAATCTCACGCGGAAACACCGGGGCAAATGGCCGGTCCGGCTCGAACACGAACCGGAACGCGATGAACCGCTACGACACGAATTCGCTCGGCACCGACAGCTCGGGACAGGGATCTCGAGGATCCCAGCCGTCGGAGGACTCGGTCACAGGGCGCGGCAACGCCGGAGACTCGATGGCCAACTCGGGGGCGACGCCGGCGACAGGAACCTCATCGACTCGATGAATACGGAAACGGCAGGACCGCCGCGGCCCATCGTCTCGCGCGGCCGCGGCGGGTCGCGGATCGAGCCTGCCGGAATTCAGTCGCCCGCAACCGGGCCATCATGAGTTCGCTCGTTGCGCCCGTCTACGTCGGCGTGTCATAACGGACCTTATGGCACGCAGACCCCGCCGTTCGGGGCCAATTCGGCTGTGAAACGCCGGGGAAAGCGAGCCGCGTTCGCGTGACATAAGAATGATTTGAGACCGGAGGCCCGTGGCCGACAGTTCCGAACGCCGTCTCTCTGTTGCCGCGCCCGGCGACACCCTGACGACGCTCCGCCCCGCCGACCCGGACAGCCTCGCCGCCTGGGTGCGTCTCTACGGGGCGGTCGAGGCCGGGGCGAACGCGGCGAACACCGTCATCGCCAAGGGGCGCGACCTCGGGCAGTTCATGCGGTTCTTTGCCGACCGCGTGCGGAGCGACCACCCGGACCAGTGGACCAAGTCGGTGACCGCCGCGTTCCTCCGCCACCTGGAGGACGATGAGCACAAGAAGCCGACGACGGTGAACCGGATGCTCGCGACGCTCCGCCACTGCGCCGGGTGGGTCCACCACCGCCGCCCGTTCCTGGCCGGCGACCCGTGCGACGGGGTGCGGGAGCTCGTCACCACCGAGCCGGCCTGGAAGGGGCTGTCCGACGTGGCGGTCATGCGGCTCCGGTCGGCGGCCGAGCAGCTCGTCCACCTGAAAGCCCGGCGGAACCAGCACCCGCTCCGCGACCGGGCGATCTTCCTTGTCCTCCTCCACACCGGCTTACGGGTGTCGGAACTGCTCTCGCTCGATCGCGTCCAGTACCGCGGCCGGTCGTTCCACGACGTGAAGCGGAAGGGTAAAGTGCGGACGGCGAAGGTGTTCGTGCCGCCCGAGGCCCGCGAGGCGCTCGACGCCTACCTGGCCGCGGCGGAAGACCGCGGCCCCCTCTTTCCCTCCCGGGCCGGCGTCCGGCTCGCCCGCCAGCACGTGGACCGGTTACTCAAGCAACTCGTGGCGCAGGCGAACAGCCGGTTGCCGGCGACCGAACAGATCCGCCTCAGCCCGCACGTTCTCCGGCACACCTTCCTCCGGAAGGTCACCCAGAAGCACGGGGTCGAGTTCGCGATGGAGGCGGCCGGGCACGCCTCGTCGAAGTACATCTGGCGGTACGTCCGCCCGTCCGAGGAACAAAAGGAGGCGGCCCTCGAAGACCTGTTCTGAGTCCCGAAGCCCAAGCCGGCCGGCGGCGGGCCGACCGAAGGCGATTCTAGAGAACTACGGGTCCGGTCGGGCGTGTTTCCGAGGCGTGTTCTGCTCGTTCCGGGATTCAGGGCCGGCCGAGGGTGAGAGAAGGTTGCTGAGGAGTACGGTCATCTCCCGCGCGGTCCGTTCGATCACGTCCAAGGCCTCGTCTTGGCTGACGCCTCCGTTCCGGAGGACGCGGACGCACGAGACGATCGTATTCAGCCGACCGCGCAGGTCGTGAGCGACCCCGCCCCGGGCCGGGTCACCATCGGAAGTTATGGTCTCCTCGGGTGTGGTCATGGGTTCCCCTCGGTCGCTACGGAAGATCCGGCGAACAAAGCACGGGGCGGAAGGGAATTCAAGCGGGAACCGTGGTGGAGGGGTTTGTTTGTGTCGGCACGAACCGCCTCCGGAAAAGCCGTCGGAACCGTCGGCGAACCCCCCGCGACCGGCGAACACGTCCACGAGGGGCGGGGTGAGGCCGACCCGAAGACCGACCCCACCCCCACCCGCACGGTCACCCGGACGGCGCTCGGGTCGCTCGCCAGCGTTGCCCTATCCTCCGGCCGGGTGCCGGGGAGGCTAGCACGCGGCCGGACGGCCGGTCCAGGTTCCTGGTCAGTCCGTCAGACCCTCGGCAAGAATGCGTTTACCGCGTCCTCGGACCATGCGGGTGGGAGTAACGCCGAGTCGTCAGGGGGGTCTTCGCTCGCGGGGGAGGAAAACCCCGGGGTGGCGTCACCCCTTTTTCTTCGCTTTCGCGTTCACCTTCCTGAGCGCGTCCCCGGCCTCCCTCTGAACGTCCGGGTGGGCGTCCTTCGCCGCCTTGGTCAGGGCCGTGGCCGCCTTCTTCGCCGCCGGCCCGATCGCCCCGAGGGCGTAGGCGGCGGCCCAGCGGACGTCGATTTCCGCGTCGGTCAGGAGCGGGATTAAGTCCGGAACCGCCTGTGCCGAGGCCGACCCGAATTCCGCCAGTGCGACCGCGGCCTGGTGGCGGACCTCCGGCTCCGGGTCGGCGAGTGCGGCGGTCAGGGCCGGCACCGCCTTCTCCGCCGCCGGTCCGATCTTCCGCAGCGCCCGGGCGGCCCGGAAGCGGGTGCCCGCGTCGGCCGCCTTGAGTGCCTTGACCAGACCCGGCACCGCCGCCCCGGCCGGGAGGCCGACCCGGCGCAACGCGGTGCCCGCGGCGTGCCGGACCTCCCCGTCCTTGTCGTCGAGCGCGTCGATCAGGGGTTGGACGGCGACGGCCGCACCCTCCCCCAACGCCCCGAGTCGCTCGGCGGCACGCTTTCGCGTGACCGGGTTCCGCTGCCGGAGTTGATCGACCAGTACGTTCACCTCGTCCATCGCCTCACCCTCGTTCGAGGGGGGACGACCGCCGGGGAAGGAGTTCCCCCGGCCGGCCGCCGCCCCCGCCCTGGGCGGTCCCACGGCGGAGGCGACGGCGGAAAACCTCACTCGTCCCGCGAGTGTCAGACCTGGGCGGGCCCGATTCGGGAGCGGCCAGGTACGACCCGCGAAGAGTTGCCCGGGGACCGTACTCCCTCGACGGAGAGAAGAAAAGCGGACCGCTCCCGATGGGGTGAGGCTGGCGCCTCGTGCCCGAGACCCTGCGACGCACGGTCGGTGACCGGTTAGAAGTGGGGGCGACGCCGTCGCGGCCAGTGGCGGATGACGAGGCAGACCGCGAACAAGGTGAAGGCCGGGACCGGGAACTCGTGGGCGGCGAGGCCCCAGGCGAGGAAGGCAGCCATCACCATTACCACGCAGAACCCTCCCCCCCGGCCGCGGGGTCAGTTATTCCGAAGGGCCGGCAGATCCGCCGCCGGAATCGGAAGCAGGTGGCCGGGACGGACTCGAACCCGGCCGTCTTCCGCACCCGGTTCACCGCCCGGAGGACGGCGAGGAGTTGCCGCCGGACCGGGGCGTAGGGCTCGTAGGGGAGCCGACCGAGTTCCTCCCCCAAGGCGTCGGCCGAACGGCGGGGGGCGAGGCCGACGAAGTGGGCCTTCAGGCGCTTATACTCCCCCTGCTCGATCCGCACGTGGGGGTGCCCGCCCCGGTGGCCGACCGCGTACCCCCCGAACTTGACCGGCACCCGCCGGGCGTCCCGGACCGCGTCCCCCTCCTCCCGGAAGAACGGGTGGTCGCCGTGAGTCGCGAGGAGGACGAAGAACCGCCCGCACCGCAGGTACTGGACGTTCGCGTGACCGGCCTGCTTTCGGCGGGCCTTCGCCCACTTCGACAGACCGACCCCGTAGCGGCTGATCAGCTTCGCGTCCACCGCCCGCGGGTCCTTCCGCTCCGGCACCACCCCGGCGACGTAGAACCAGTACCCGTGGGCGAGGTAGGCCACGGCGAGCTGCTGGACGAACCCCGCGACGGTCATGGCCTCACAGCGGTACACGCGGCCCCGTTGGAAAAGTGTCGAAGTGGGAGGGTTGTTGGCGGCTGCCCTCCCGAAAGCCGTTACGGCTACCATCCGGCCATTTGACCCCTCGCGTTTCCACGGAGTCGCGGCCCGAACCTCGCTCGAACCTCCTTCCTTTCTGTCGAGTACCTCGTGGCACCTCCCGCGTGTGGAGGAAGCCGACGGCGCGAGCTCTTGTCGGCGGTTGCGTCCTGCACCCGTCCGCGTCGCGCGCCAGCTTCAGGAAGTTGCCTTCCCCCAATCCATAGCGGTAGCGCCAGAAAAACCGCCGACGGACAGCCCGTGCCGCGAGGCACACCCCGGCCGTCCGTCGTCATTTCGCCGCCACGGCAAGCCCTTCCTCCCGGAGGGGCTTGCCGTGACCGCGTCCACTCGTTTCCCAATGACCGCGGGGCGAGAAAGTTCTCTCCCGCCCCGCGGCCGCGACACACACGATGAGTACACTCGTCGGCCCTTTCGTCGTCGCAGTTGTGCCCGGCACCACCCGTTGGCACGCGAACGAACCCCCCACTGCCTTGCAAGGGGTTCGCCGGCTCCCGCCGCTCCTACTTGGGCCCCGCTCCCCCACTGTGGCGTTTGGATCACCCGGCCGACTTCGCCGGGCACCGGTTACCAGCCGGCTGCCAGAGTGGCTCCCAGGTTAGTGACGATCTTCGTCCGGTCGGTCACGTCGCTAGCAGGCGTTACCCTGCGGGCCGCTCGCCGGATGCCGCACCCTCCCGGGCCGACATCGTTTACACAGGAAACGGTTCCTGTGATTTCGGGGGGCCGAAGCTAGAAGCGCCCCCTTACCCCTCGTCGAGCAGTTTGTTCGCGGTTCGGCTCCGTCTCCGACCGGACTTACTGGCAAGCGCTTGCTGCGCCTTTCGTGGTTGAGCTATTCGCCGTCGGGTTTGTGTCGCCCGAACGCCGGGGGTCGTCTATCCCCCGGTTCCGCCCGTCGCCGGGACAGAAACTCCCCACGCCAGCCGCGTTGAACGAGCCTCACGGGACTTGCACCCGAATTGCCCCGGAGGGCTTTGGCCCGGACCCCGCGGACGGGATTTCCACCCGCTTTGCACCGTCACGGCCTCACCCTTCGATGAGGTCGGTCCCTGTCGCCCCGCGTCGGGCGGGGCGCATCGGATAGAACGCTGAGATTGGTCCGCTGCCATACGGCGGCACTCGGGGTTACGTCAGCGAGCCTCCGTCGCACCGGACGAGCGGGTCTCCCCGCATCCGGCGCTACGAGTCGGCGACTGTGGCGGGTGGTAAGCCCGCCGCCCTTTCCCCGGCTGGTGGCCGGGTACTCCGGGCGTCGCCGCCCATCGTGGGTCGCCAGTGAACGGTTCGACGTCCATGACAACCGCGGCGTCTCCGCCGCACGCCCCGCTTACTCCCGCCGGCGTAAGAAGTCACGTGAGTCCGGCGTCTGGCCACACTTTCCCCGTTGTCAAGTCCCCCCGCCCGATCAACGTTGGATCCTGGATGCAGGATGCACCCGCGTATTCACCGCCACGGAGGACCATGACCACCTACCTCGCCCACTTCGGCCTGACCCAACCGCCGTTCGCCACCACCCCGGACCCGCTCTTCGCGTTCGCCACCCGGGAACACCGGCAGGCGCTCGCGAAAATCGCGTACTACGTCCAGGAGCGGCGCGGGGTGTTCCTCCTGATGGGCGAGATCGGGACCGGGAAGACGACCATCTCGCAGCTCCTCGTGAACTCGTGGCGGGCGGACCCGGACCACTTCGTCTCGGCCCACGTGACCGACCCCTCCCCCCGGTCCCAGGCCGCCTTCCTCCGGCTGGTCCTCGCGTCCCTCGGGCTCCCGACCTTCCGTAACCTCTTGGATTTGAAGGCGGCCGTCCGCGGGTTCCTGGTCGAGCAGTACAAGGCCGGGCGGACGGTCGTGCTCCTGATCGACGAGGCCCAGACCCTGCACTCGGCGAACCTCGACACCCTCCAGGCGATGGTGAACGAGCAGACCCAGACGGCGAAGCTCCTCCAAGTGGTCCTCCTCGCCCAGCCGAACTTCGAGCACAAGCTGACCCAGAAGCCGGCCCTCCGGTCCCGGATCGCCGGCGGGACGACCCTGAACCCCCCGACCCCGGACGAGGCCATCGACCTCCTCCGGCACCGGGTCGCGGTCGCGGGTGGGGAGTTCGACCGGCTCTTCCCAGAGGCGACCCACAAGGCCATCTACAACGCGACCGGCGGGGTGCCCCGCGACCTGTGCGTCCTCTGCGACGCGGCCCTCTTTAACGCCCTGGCCCTCGGCCGGCGGGCGGTCGATGCCGAGGCCCTGGACCTCGCCCTCGCCGACCTGTCGTTCAAGGGCTGGCCCCGGGCCCAGGCAGCGTAACGGAGGAGATCAGCAATGTCAGCCCCCCGGAAGACCGATAGCCTCGCCGTCCCGACCGACCCCCTGGCCGCCCTCCGGGCGCTCCAGGACCTGGACGCCCGGCCCACCGCCCCGCCGAAGCCGGAATCAGCGCCCGCTACCGCGCTACCGCCAGCGGCCGAGCCTAGTAGCGAAATAGCGCCGACTACCAGCAGTGCGGTAGGTAGCGCGACCGCGAAACAGCCAGTGAGCGCGACCGGTATCGCTGGAGGCAGCGCCACTAGCAGCGCTACCGGTCGCGCGGCAGCGCGCACAGACGGTAGCCAGGTGGCCGGCGTGGGCGGTAGCGAGGAAAGTAGTGCTAACTCCCGGCCGCCGCGACTCCGGCGGCCCGAGCCGGTGGAGGAACCTGCTGACCCGATGGCCGAGGCGGTCTGGGCGATGCTCGGCCGGCCGTACACGGCGGACCCGGAGAAGGGGCCCTTTACCGTCTCGACGGTAAAGATCCCGGCCGAGGTGTGGGAGCGGCTCGGGTGGCTCTCGAAGTGGACCGGGCGGGCCAAGCAGGACATACTTGCCGATGCCCTCAAGGACCACTTCGCCAAGGTCGTGAAGGGGCGGTGAGGGGCCATGCCGCGGGCACTCATCCCGAACAGCACCCAGGTCCCGGACGTGATCCTCGACCACTGGATGGCCGAGCTCTCCGGGGCCGAGTTCAAGGTGCTGCTCTACATCGCCCGCCGCACCTACGGGTTCGGGAAGGACAAGGACGCCATCAGCCTCTCCCAGATTGCCGGCGGCCTGAAGCGCCGGGACGGCACCGTCCTCGACCGCGGGACCGGAGCGTCCCGGTCGAGCGTCGCCCGGTCCTTGAAGGCCCTCGAGGAGCGGGGGCTCATCGTCCGGACCTCGAACCTGAGCGAGGACGGCCGCGAGTTCGAGGAGAACACCTACCGGATCAACCTCGACTGGGAGCCGCCGAGCGGCGGGCCAGGCGGACCTGGGCCGGCCGACGGCGAGCCGGACGCTGGTGGTTCGGCCAGCGGCCGCACGGGCGGGGTGGGGGTGGTCTCAAAATCGGACCACCCCCGTTCAAAAAGCGACCAGGGCTGGTCTCATGGTGAGACCACGGGTGGTCTCGAAACGACCGGGGGGTGGTCTCAAAATGAGACCCACAAGAAACAGATCCAAGAAACAGCTCAAGAGACAGCATCAGCAGGCGCGGCCGGGGGCCGGGGGGCGAATGCTGCTGATGCTCGTCTTGTCGGGGAGTTGGTCGCCCACGGGGTCGGGCGGGCGGTGGCCGAGGAGCTCGCCCGCGGGAAGCCGGACGTTTGCCGCCGGTGCCTCGACTACCTGCCGTTCGCCCACGTCAAGACCACGCGGGGGGCGTGGCTCGCGAATGCCATCCGCGGCGAGTACGGCCCGCCGGCCGGGTTCGTGAAGGCCAGGGCGCTCGGGAGCACGGTTAAACGGCCGGAAACGCCCCACCGCGCCGCGATCGCCGAGCGGGCGAGGGCGGCCTATGCCCGGCTCGAACAAACGCGGCCGGAGGCGATTACCGCCTTTACCGGGCACGTCGCGGCCGAGCGCCAGCGGGCCGAGCGCATCGCCGCCCGGCTTTCCCCCCGGCGGCGCGAGGAGTACCTGGCCGACTTCGACAGCCGGGACCGACAGCTAGAGCTCTTCGCCCGCTGGCTCGCGGGTGACGGAGCGGTGTTCGCCCAGAGCCCCCGGGGTCGGGGGGCGAGTGGGGAATATGCCGCGGCTCACGCGGGCTGACGGCCCCGGACTTCTACCGGACGCGCCCTAGTCGCGCCGGGTGACTACAGTGAACCGGACCGCGAGGGGAGAAATGTCCCACCAGGCAGCGGGCGTGACACTTTCCGTGCGTCCCACCGGGAGCGATTGTCACCTTGATGGAGGCCGTTAATCCGAATGAACCCAACCTCTTGAAGAGACGGTCACGGCCTCCACGTTCGGTGGGACAGTCTGGACCGATCGCTTAGGTCCTGTCTGACAGGATGGCGTAACTCGTACACTGGCCGGCGGAAGGAGTCCCCGCCATGGCCAAGCGGCACGA
>JAIEQO010000260.1 GCA_019747655.1 Gemmataceae bacterium
CGGACTGGCCGGCGAGCTGGGTCGCCGGGGCGAACCAGGTGATTACGGGCGGCGGCGGGGGCGGCGGGGGGAGGGCGACCGGCCGGGCGTTCAGGCCGGTGTGCTGCGGCGGGCCGGCCGGGACGACGGGGGCGAACGCCTGGTTCAGCCCCCAAGTCGGGACGGCGGTCGGGATGACCAGCGACGGGTAAACGACCTGTCCGGTCGCCAGAATTTGGCGTCCCGGGCCGCCGAAATCGGCCCCCTGGCCCGACACCCGGTCGGGTGTGGCCGCCGCCGTCGCCAGAATGGGCGAGGTCTTGGCCTGGTATTGAAACTGCCCGGCGGTGACGGACAGGGGGCGGTAGCCCGACGCGGCCGACGCCTGGACCGGGACGGGGGACCAGACGGTGCCGCCGTACACGGGCCGGGCCGGCCGGTCCGGGCGGTAGTCGGTCATCTCCAGCGGCATGGCCGGGACCGCGGCGGCGACCGGCAGCCACGGGGCAGACCTGACGATCGGCTGGACCACCCGCGGCAACGCCGGCAGCTGCGGGAGCTGGCTCCGGACGTGGAAGGTCGCCGGGTCCGGGGCGAACCCGGAGGCGACGACCAGGACCGACACGGTCGGCCAGTCCCACGTCCCGGTCGCCGTCCCGGTCCGGGTGCCGGTGGCCCCGGCGGCGACGGTCTCGTACCCGGTCCGGGACGACAGGCCGGACGCGGCGGCGTTCTGCTGGTTGGTCGTCGCCGTCTGCCCGGCGTTGACCGTCACCGTCGCCACCGCCCCGCCGGCGGCCGGGTCGGCCGCCCCGTACCCGGACACCAGGAGCGAGCCGGACCCGGCGGCGGTGAGCGTCGGGCAGACGCCGGAGGAGGAGGACGCGGTCGCCCCGCGGGCGGACGAGTAGACCGCCCCGGAGTAGCCGGTCAGGGCGTAACAGGTGGCGTTCCAGCTCGGGGTGCCGGCGGCCACCGGGACGGTGATCGCCGCCGTCCCGCCGCCCCCGGACGCGGTGGCCGTGAACACGAACCAGGCTTCCCCGGGGTTCGTGTTCGCCCCGGCCAGGGTCCACCCGCCCGGCATCGACGGGGCGGACTGCTCGTCCACCGCCACCAGCAGGAGTAGCAGGTCACCCGACTGGGCACCGGCCGGCAGGGAGACGTTGCCCGACCCCGTCCCCTGGGACACGGCCGTCGAGCGGACGGAGACGCCGGCGGCGGCCGGCGGGGACGCCAGCGGACCGGCCCGCCGCAGCGGCCCGGGGTAGAAGCGGCGGCCCAGGTCGTAGTCGGCGAAGGCTTCCGCGGCCGTCAGGGCACGGTTCCAGGCGGCCCAGTCGCCGATCCGGCCGGTGCTGCTCACCCCGCTCGGCCACCACTGGGCACCGCCGGTGCGGGTCGCCCCGATCCCGGGGGCCGTCGTGCCGATCGCCCCGGACTGCGTCGCCGTGCCGGACTGCTGGACCCCGTTCAGGTACATCGCCAGGACGCCGGCCGGGGAACAAGTCATCAACACCCGCACCCACTCGCCGGCCGGGAAGGCGTTGTCGGCCGTCACCGTCCCGCTGGCGTAGGCGACGAACTTCCGCAGCTTCATCTTGGACGGGGTGTTCCCGTCCAGCTCGATCCGCACCCCGTTGCCGGTCCCGCCGTCGTAGGTGTCCCACAGCATCCCGCTGCCGACGGTGCCGGTCGCCATCAACGCCCAGATGCCGATCGAAAAGGTCGAGAGGCCGGCCACCGGGTCGGCCGCCAGGGTCAGGTACTGGCTGGTGCCGTTGAGCTGGAGGCCGAAGTCGCCCCGCCCGGTCGGCACCCACGACGGGGAGGCGACGAGCGTGGCGGGGAACCGGCCGCGGAGGTCGCGGAGGGCCGGGCCGCCGGGGGCGAGCCCGCACCCCCACAGCAGCCGCCCGCGGTTGAGCGGGTGTGACCAGTCGATCGGCGACGACGAGTTGACCGGACCCCAGAGCGACATCCGGTCACCCCGAGACGGTGGTCGTGTACGGCTCTTCGACCGGGATCAGGCGGATTTCGTGGTTGCCGGCCGTCCCGCTGAGGGCCTGCCCGGAAGAGTTGACCAGGACCGGCATCCCGTACCGTAACGACGGGAAGAACTCCAGCATTTGCGTCTGAACCCCGGTCCCGGCGGCGTTGCTCAGGTTGAGCAGCCCGATGTAGGTGAGCTGCAACTTGTACTCGGCGGGGGTGGCGAAGCTGGCATCGGTCCCGGACGCCCCGCCCGGGTTGTCCGTCCCGGCGGTCGCGGACGGGCTCCCGGCCCAGTACAGCTCCAGGACGTTCCCGTTGGTCGCCGCCACCGCGACGGCCGACTGGAGTTCCACGGCCCACCGCCTGGCCCAGAACCCGCCGGCCGCCGCCGACAGGTCGCCCTTCGCCCCCTGCCGGGCCGCCCCGTTGGCCAGCGAGGTGAGGGTGATGGCGTAGTCGCCGCCGGAGCTTTTCCACGACAGGGCGGTGCCCGGGGTCTGCTTGGCGTAGGCGGACACGCTCACGGGTGTTCCTCGGGCGGGCTAGTCGAACGCCGGCGGGACGTACAGCTCGACCGGCAGGCCGGACACCGCCGCCAGGATTTTCGGGGCGGCCAGCTCGGGCCGGCCCGCCTCCAGGTTCTCCAGCCGGGCCTCGTAGGGGACGCAGGCGTCGCACGCCGCCGACCCGCAGGTGAACCCGTCGCACCGCGAACAGTACCCGCGGAGAATTCCGGACCCCGGGCGGTACACCCAGGTGTACGAGCAGTGGACGCACCGGCGGGTCTCCCCGCCCTTCGGCTTTCCGTCGAGCGGGACGAACTCCCAGAACCCCGACGGCCGGGACAGCTTGCTCACTTGGCGGCCTTCCGCTTGCCCCCGTTCGGGTCCATCCCCGGGAACGCGGTCTCGTAGTCGGCGGTCGCACAGGCCGGGCACAGCTCGGGGTAGACCCCCATCCAGACCGCCTGCCCCTCGATCGACGCCAGGTGGAAGTGGTTGGCCACCTGGGCCTGGGTGCCGCCGCCGCCCAGGGCCGGGTGGACCGGGATCGGCACCCCGCACAGGTCGCACGCCCTCGCCTTCCGGTCGCCGTCCACGACGGTCTTGTTGTCGGCCCAGCCCTGGCAAATCTCGCACGGCCCGTCGGCCGGGTCGATCTTGACCGGGCGGGCCTTCGGGGCGGGGCGGTCGGCGGCGGACATCGGGGCTCCTTCTGCCAGGATTTGGCACCGGCCGGGACTCACTCCATGAAGTGGGTCGTGCCGTCGCAGATCAGGGAGGCGGTAGCGGCCAGCAGCTTGGTGCCGATCCCGTTGGCCGAGGTGGCCGACCCGATCAGCTCGCCGCCCGGCTGGGCCACCCACCGGTAGGTGCCCCGCTGGTTCATGCTCACCTGGAGCAGCGGGGTCGAGGCGTAGGTCGGTTCGGCCGAGTGGGTGATGCCGGCGGCGGTGATGGCGGCCACGTCGCCCGGGTCGAGCAGGGCCGGGACCGGGGACGACCCGGCGGTGCCGGCGGCGGTCGTCCGGGCGACCTGGAACTGAATGGCTTGGTCGCCGGGGGTGGCCACGCACCCGAGGGTCAGGTCGTACAGGGCCGGGCGGACAGTCGAGCCGCCGACCAGGTTGATCAGGGTCTTGTTCGCCGTCCCGGTCGCGTTCGAGCCCGACACGTTGTAACGCTTCATCTCGCACTCCGCGGGGCGGCCGGGGAACCGCCGGGTGATCCCATGATACCAGGGGCCGGGGCGGACAGCTAGTAGGCGATCCCGGCCGGGGGAGACCGGTCCGGCTGCGGAAGGGGGACGTAGGGGAGCGGGGTCGGCACCCACTCCATCGCCCCGATCGTCGCCCCGTCGTGCCCGGCGTCTTTGAGCGAGGCGTCGTGAACCCGGAAGCCGTTGCGGCAGAAGACCCGGGCCTCGGCGATCAGCGTCCGGTCCGCCTTCATCCGGGCGATTGCCCCGGCGAACGTGCCGGGGCCGCCGAGGGAGGCGTCCCAGGTGTCGAGCGACCGCGTCGGGGCCGCGAACTGCGGGTCGCCCGACGACCCGCCGGTGGTGTTCGGGGTGACCGAGCAGTTGATGTGGAACCCGCCGGTGGCCAGGCCGGCCCGGAGGTTGAACCCCCGGTTGTAAGACGCCCCGCCGGCGGCCAGGATGTCCTGCGTGCCGACGCTCGGGTCGGCGCTGTTGGACGAGTCGAGGACGTGGTAGCACTGGAGGCCGCCGCCCCACTCGGACGACGCCCGGAGGGCCGCCGCGATGTTGGACTTGTACGCCCGCAGGGTGCCGGCCGTCTGGTTGGTGCCGCCCTCGTTGATCTGCGTGGACGACTGCAACCCGACGACCACCGTGTTGTGCAGCACGTCGAGGACACACGTCCCGACCGTGTTGTTGAACATCGTAATTAGACAGGCGACCTGATCGACCCGGCTGGCGTTCACCCCGACCACGTTCCCCGACGCGGTGTACACGCAGTTGGCCGCCCCGAACGACTTCCACAAGTCCCCGTCCGCGTCGCAACTGGTGCTCAAGAACATGTTGCCGGTCAGCCCGCAGGTGGTGCCGACTAAGGCCGCCCCGTACCCGTGGACGTTGCCCCCGTCGGTCAGGATCTCCAGGGTGTCGCCGGCGACCGGGGTCGGCGAGAAGTTGGGCGAGACGGTCAGGGTGTTGGTGGTGTTGCTCAGGATTCGACGCCGCTGGATTTCGACCCCGGCCGCGGTCTTGTGGACGACCGTCTTGCACCCGTCGGCGGTGGCGGACGACTGGTAGGCGTTGGAGGTCCAGGGCGTCCCGGACACGGTCAGCGTGGTCGCGGTGCCCGACACCACGGTGCCCGTGGTGAGCGTGGTCTTGACCGGGTCGTACAGGAACAGCCCGTTCGAGATGGTGCCGTTGGTGCCCTGGTCGTTGGCGTCCGTCTTGCGGTGGAAGTTGCCCGAGAACTCGGCCCACTGGGTACTGTCGCCCGGAGCCGACCACCCGTCCTCGAAGAAGTTGTCCTTCCAACTCGTCCCGAACCCCCGGCCCGTCGGCTTCTTGACGAACACGCACCGCTGGACCAGCCGCGAGCCGGACGGGGTGGTCGAGTTGCCGTTGGGGTGGAGCGGGGTCGGGACCGCCGCCCCGGCGATCTGTCGGCAGTTGGTTTGATTAAACTCGCAGTCTACGACCGTGTAGCCCCCGCCGGCCGCCGGGGCGTTGGCGACGAACACCGACCCGCAGTTGGCGTCGAACGTACACCCAGTCAGGAGGTGGACGTTCGACTCGGCCCCGCTGTACGGGGCAACCCGGATCGCGTCGTTGGTCGCGTCCCCGACCCGGACGAAATCGACGTAACTCAGGTCGAGGTTCGCCGTCCCGATGTACTCGCCGACGGACCCCGGGCCGACGTTCGTCCTGAAATACCCGTTGCCGCCGCCGCTGTTGCTGCGGACCGTGGCCCGGGTGCCGCTCGACGTGCCCGTCGTGCGGAACTTGTACGTGGTGGTGAACGCCCGGCCCGTGTAGTCGGCGTACCTGGTGTTGCTCGGGCTGACGGCGGCGGAGGCGTCCCACTCCCAGACGGCGGTCCCGGATAGCGTGAGGTGGGAGTCCCGGATCACGTCGCCCCGCACCTTGAGGGTGACGCCGGACGCGACGACCGTGTCCCCGGTCGTCGAGGCGTCGATCGCCCACGCGGCCGGGGCGGACGCGGCGAAGGCCTCGGTGGTGGTCCCGTCGGTCCACGAGGCCGACGTGCAGTCGTAGGTGGTCCCGGTGATCCCCGTCGCGTACAGCTTGCCGGTCCCGCTCGCCCCGCTGGTCAGGTACAGGTTGCGGGAGGCGACCCCGGCCGGAAGGGCCGGGAGGGTGACCCGCAAGACGTTGCTGCCCGAGTTGGTGAACCCGGTCAGTCGGACGCCTTCGGGGCTGGGGGCCGACTCGCCGCCGCCGGAATCGACCTGGGTGTAGAAGGCGTAGTAACTTCCGGCGGGGAGGAAACCGGTCGCGGACGCGCTGGCCAGGGTCGGCAAGATCAGTTGGCGGTTCGGTCGGGAGTCCCCGACGGTGGCCGACACGTCGAACGTCAGGGTGTGGCCGGCGGCCCGGACGATCCGGTCGCCGTTCGACGGGGCGACCCCGCCGACCCAGGTGGACCCGGACGAGTAGTTGCCGGAGGTGGTCGTGGTGAACAGGGCACTGACGATGTCGCCGTAGGCGGCCCGCCGCAGCCGCCGGAGCCGGCGGAGGATCGCCGGCTGGCGGTGGCGGGGGACGCCGCGGGTGGGGCGGGGCCGGACCGGGGTTGCGGCGACCGGACGGCCGCGGGGCCGCCACGGACGGGCGTTCCCGGCGGCAGCGAACTCGGTCCAGGTCGGGGTGGTGGCCACGGCAGATCGTCCCGGGTCTGCCAAGATTTGGCGGGTCAGGAGTACGTGAAGTGGGTCTCCCCCACCTCGGGCATGTACGACAGCTTACCCGGACCCCAGCGGAGCGTACAGGCGTACCGGACGGCGGCGACGAGCCCGGTCCAGTCGGCGGCGACCCGGGGCAGGACGCGGACGTGGACCTCGTGGGCGGTGCCGCCGGGGCGGTGGACGGTGTACCGGGCGTCCACCAACGGGTCGTCGGCCGGGCCGCCGGGGTGGAAGTGGAAGGCGTGGTCGAGCCCGGCGTGCGGCTGGAGCTTGCCAGGCCCGAACTTGCGGACGCAGGCGGCGTAGGCCGAGGCGAAGACGACGGACGCCGGGTCGGCCCCGGCCAGGTGCTTGGTGCGGACCCGGAGGGTTTCGGTCGGGCGGCCGTCGGCCGCCACCCGGATGTCGTCGGCCAGATCGGCCAGGGCGGGCTCCGGCCACGCCTCCCGGAACTCGTACGCCCCGGGGCGGCCCTGGACCGGCCGGGCGGACCCGCGGCGGAACCCGAACCTGACCCGGCAGGCGGCGGACAGCAGGTCGTCGAACCAGAACCCGGCCGGGTGGGGCGGCCGGACGCCGGAGTCGGGGACGTGGACCTTGTGGGGGGTGCCGCGGAAGACGACTTCGATGGTGCGGCCCCCGGCGTGCTGCCCCAGCCACGCCCCCACCCCCGAACTGGCCAGCCGCTCCGCCGCCCGGCCGACCGCGTCGTCCGCCTCCTCCACCTCCCGCCCGTTCAGCCGTTGCATGCCTCGTCCTCCAGGCGGGTGACCTCGGCGGCCGTCAGACGGCCCTCGAACCGGCCGGCAGCGGGGCCAGGGTCAGGAGGTAGTCCTTGCCCGACTCGAACCCGACCGCCTCCCCGTCGTACCCGCCCAGCGTGAGGACCGACCCGGCCATCGGGTCGATCACCGGCGGGGAGACGCCCGCAGCCGCCACGAACCCCCCGCCGTTCGCCGACAGGTTCGCCTTGTCCCACCGGTCCATCACGAACTCGGCCTCGTAATGGGACCGGCCCGGGTCGTGGCCCCCGTTCCGCTTGGTCACCCGCGTACACCGGACGGTCATCCGCAACATGTCACACCTCGGGTCACGTTAACTTGTCCCAGTCCAGCTTACGCTTCAGGGTGGCCACGGCCACCGCCAGCCCCCACGCCACCGCCGAGTCGTCGTTCACCGGGCTCCCCTCCGGGGCGGACAGCGTGGCCGCCTCCAGCCCGGCCACCTGCTGGTACAGGTCGGGCGACCGGATTTTGGCCCGCCCGGCCACCACCGCGTCCGCCGCCCGGTGGTACATCAGCTCCTTCTTCGCCCCCGTCTGGTCCCACCCCGGCTGCCGGTCGGCGTCCCGCCACATCGAGGCGTCGTAAGTGCCCTGGTCCACGTTGTCCCGCCAGAACGACACCACCGCATGCCCGTGGTTGTTCCGCTCGACCGCGAACGTACACTTGCACCCGGGCGGGGTCCGGTAGAAGTCCACCACCTCCGCGGCGGCCCGACCGAGGGACCGCGGGTCCAGCTTCCCCCGCAGGTGCAGCACCTCGGCCAGCGTGTCGTCCCGCACCAGCACCAACGCCGAGTCGTTCCCGCCCGGCAGCCCCTGGGCCGGATCGCCGCCCAGCGTGTACGACACCCCGGGGACCGGCCGCTCGTACACCCGCAGCCCCTCCATCGGCCGGAGCGACTTGTCCACCACCTGCCGGGTCTTGCTGTCCGAGTACCACACCCGCACCGGGACGCCGGCCGGCAGCGGCTCCCGGAAGTCCCGGGCGTGTTGCAGGATCAGCCCCGGGAACCGCTTGTCCAACTCGGCCGCCGCCAGGGCCTCCTCGTCCGTCGCCGGGTACTGCTCGTGGACCGCGTCCAGCGAGAACGTCCGGGCCAGCGAGTCCGCCACCTGTGCCCTGTACCACGGCCAGGTCCGGCCCGGGTGCGAGTACCACGGCAGGAAGCACCCCGCCCACCCGTTCGCCCCCGCCGCCGCCCCCCGGTAAATCCGCTTGAACGGCGAGTCCGGGTGAGACTTGTCCGACCGGGAGACCAGCACCAGCTTCCCGCCCCCGTCGATCGTCGGTTTCACCGCCCCCAACAGCTTGTTCAGGTCCGGGATCAGGTCGGCCTCGTCCACGATCGCCAGGGACGCCGTGTACGAGTCGCCCGCACTGGTCGGGAACGCCATCGCCCGCCCGCCGTTCGGCAGCAGCCACTGATGCCCGCTCTCCCCGCTCCGCCGCAGCCCCGACCGCGTGTACGACCCGGTCGGCTTCAGCCAGTCCGGCAGCCGGTCGAACATCCCCTTCAGCCGCCGCATCAGGTCCATCGCCTCCGTGTCCCGCCGGCTGAACAGCAGTACCGTCGCCCCGTCGAGGAACAGCAGGTTGTGCAGGGCATAACCCAAACAAAGCCATGTCAGACCCAACTGTCTGGCTTTGAGATGGATACTGAGGGGGTTGTTGACGATGAGCTGGAGCGGGCGGACCTGGGCCGGCCACAGGCGGAACGGCACCCACCGCCCGCCCTCCTTGTCCGCCGCGTACACCTGGCAGTACCGGTCGATGAAGTGGAACGGGGAGGCCGTGCAGGCGGCCACCTCCCCGATCAGGTCGAGCGGGGCCGGCGGCGGGGCGTCGTCCGCACCCACTCCAGCCCGACCAACAGCTTGAGCAGCCACCGGCGAACCCTCCCCGGCGGCACCGCCTCGCCGGCCGCGAACACCACCCGGTCGCCGGCCGGCGTGCGGCCGAGGCACAACCCCCAGCCGGTGTCGTGTTCGTCCGGTTCCAGCGAGACGGCCGACGGGTCCGGCGGCGGGGCCGGACCGGACGGGTCGAACAGCGGCACCCCGCCAAATCCTAGCAGGTCATCCGGGGGCAACCACGGCTGGGGCTGGGGCGGCATCGTCGTCCTCCGGCGGCGGGAGCGGGTCTACGGCCGGGGGCTCGGCCGCCACCGCCGCGGCGGCCGCCGCCTGGGCCACCGCCTTCGCCTCCTCGAAACTCACCCCCGCCGGCACCCCGGACGCCGTCGCCTCCCCGGCCGACGACTCGGACTGGGTGTCCAGGCCCAGCACCAGCCGCTCCTGGGCCACCCCCTGCCGGCCGACCGCCAGGAACTCCCCGACGGTCATGTCCTCCAGCCGCTTGTTCTTGAACTTCGGGTCCATCTTGTCGTGGAACTTCTTCAGGAACTCGGCCGCGATCATCACCGTCCCGAGGGCGATCTGGGCGTGCCGCTTGCCCGCCTCCGCCGCCGCCTTCCGCTGCTCCTGCCGGACCGCGTCCACCCGCTCGGCGTCCAGGAACGAGTCGTAGGCCCTCGCCCGCACCACCCAGTGCCCCCGACCCGACCACTGGTTGTGCAGGTTGTACCGCGTCTCGATCAACGCCCCCCGGTCCGCCGGGGACAACGCCCCCCACCCCGGATGGTTCGCCTCCAGCCACAGCTCGGCCGCCCGCTCCAGCGTCCGCCGGGCACCCATGTCCCGGTAGATCGTAAACGCCTCGAACTGCTCCCACCCCTCGGTCGGCTGCATCCCCCACGGGTGCCCGTCCGGGTCCAGCTCCAGCTTCGGCCGCTTGTTCGTCGGGACCGCCACGTCATCACCCCGCGTCAGGTCAGAACTTGGCTTCCTCGGCAGCCCCTGCCAAATCTTGGCTGTCGGCCGCGGGAGGTGTATTATGCGACGGGTCCGGGGGCGGAGTCCAGCCGATGTCGATCCCCAACGCCACCGACAACGCCCGGCCTTCCGCGTGCCGGGCGTTCCCCGACACCCCGACCGCCCGACAGAACCTCTCCTTCTCCGCCGCCACCGGGAAGACGACCGTCAGATAAAACCCGTCCGACTCGGCGTTCCCCTGGACCTCCTTGTACTCCCCCTTGTCCGCCTTCATCGCCGCGATCTGCTCGGCGTCCTCGGCCGCCGGGTCGTCGTCGTCGGACCCGAACACGTGGGTCAGGTCGAGCCCGGACAGGTCGGCGAACGACTCCAACGCCCCCCGCAGCCCGGACAGGTCGAACCCGGCCGACACGATGTCGATGTCCGGGGTGTCCACCAGCAGGTCGGCCATCTTCTGCCAGTCGTACCAGCCCTGGGCGTTCGGGTTGTTCAGAAGGATGTTCAGTTGCTTTTCCCGCGTCAGCGACAGCGACACCACCGACACCGGGAGCAGGTAGCCGGTACTCCCGAACTTGGCGTCCATCACCGCCAGCCGCTGGTGGCCGCCCACCAGGTTGCCGGTCTGCTCGTTCCAGATCAGGGGCTCGACCAGCCCGTACTCCTCCAGCCCGCTCTTCAGCTTGACCTTCGCGTCGAGCGGGATCGCCCGCGGGTTGTACGGGGCCGGGTTGATCGACTCCCGGGGGATTTCACGCAGGCTTTTCGACAGGCGGGCCGCCATCGGGTGTACCGCCAGCCCGCCGCTCTCCGTAGACACGCTTCGACTCCTCTGTCATCCCGGTTTCGTAACGGAACAGGTTGGCTTCGGCGTAAGGGAACCGCTCCAGCACACGGCGGAAGTCGGCCGGGAAGTGGTCACGCAACACCTGGAGGCCACGCCCGTCCAGGGTGAACGCCCCGGACATGGAACTCGGTAGATAGTTGTACTCGGGCGACAAGGGCACCTTTTGGTGCCGCAGGTAGGCCGACACCCCCCGCTGCGACCAGTCGGCCAGCGGGTACGCCCGGTTCCCGCTCAGCTCGATCCCGGAACACTTCGACAGCATCCCCCGCCGCTCCAGGCTGTCCACCTTCTTCATCCCGTAGGCGAACCACGGGCAGAGGGTCCGCCTACAGACTTCGACCTCGATGTCCCTGATCTTCAACTCGCCGGTCCTCTGGCCCGCCAGCCCGTAGTCCCGATAGGTCGCCGTCCCCAACAGCTTGCCCAGATACCAGTGTGGCATCCGGATCACCTCCCGCCCGCCGAGCTTGTCCCCCAGCCGGGACTCCCACCACCGCATGTACTGCTCGTGGAAGCTCAGCCCGGGGACGACGTACATGTAAAACAGGTGGACCCGCCGGAACCACTGCCCGCACAGCTCGGCAATCGCCGCCGAATCCTTGCCGCAGGAGAACCCCAGGTTCACCTCGTCCGTCAAATAACGAAGTCGGCGGACCACGTCGAACGGGTCCGCCGACTTCGGTTTTTTGCGGGCAGCCGCCACCCGAACCCCCACAGGTTAGTCCCCGGACCCGCCGGCGTTGCCCGCCCCGAAGTTCAGGCCGGTCCGCCGCTGGGACGCCCGGAAGGCCCGCTTGGTCGCCCTCGCCTGGTTCCGGCCGGACCGCGTGGCCCCGAGTTTGGTCGAGTTGACCTTCCGCCGGGCGGCGGCCAGCTTCGCCCCCTTGATGGGGCCGGCCGTCTGCCCGCCGTAGGCCCGGCCCGGGATCAGGGCCAACGCCCCGCCCTTCTTCTTCGCCCGACTCGCCCGCACCTTCGCCATGACCGTGCCCTCTTGTGTCCCGATTCGCCCCGGTCGGGGCCGCCCGAGTAGGGCCGGACAGAAGTTGCCCGGCCCGCACGCGGCGTAATTTGTTGGACAAGGCACCGTCAGGATAGCAGGTCGGGGATCACAATCAACCCCGCCGGTCGAATTCCGCCGGCCGCCGGCGGCCGGTGCCAGATTTTGGCAGGTCAAAACCGGCCGGCCGAAAGATTTTTTTTGGCGAGTTTTTGCTTGTTTTGCAAGCGAATCGGAGCTGTCCGGCGGCCGGACTAGAAAAACGTGGTTGACACGGACCGGTTTGTCTGGTCTAATTACGCCGTCGGACCAGTGCGGCTCGCATCCGGCCGGTCAAGCAGAACTGATCGGCCGTTTCCGCCTAGAAACGACCTGACCACCGAGAACGCAACCGGCCGCCGCAGGATCGATCCTGCGGCGGCCGGTTGCGTTCGTGCCTGTCCGTACACCGGTCCGCAATCGCGTTTAAACGGCGTCTGCCGCGTCCTGGAAGCCAGGTGAGCCGGAGTCCGGACCGACGGCCGATCGGCCGTCCTGAACGATCCTGGAGCGATTCCGGCCGGTCCGAGTCCGGTCCGAGTCCGGCCGCCGGCCGAACACATCGAGCATCCGGACGCGGTGGTAGACCGCCACCTGGCGGACCAGCTCGCGGAGCGCGGCGGCCGGTGTGCCGGCCGGACCGCGGTCGTCCGGTCCGGCCCGCGTGGCCAGCTCCCAGTCGGTCACGTCCCCCTTCGGCGGCAGGCCCGGCAGCCGCAGCTCGGCCACCGAGGCCGCCCGTGCCAAGATCAGGCAGCCCGCCACGAACGCCGCATACTCGACCCCGGCCCGGTCGTGGTCCGGGAGGACGACCACGTTCCGCCCGCTGAAGAGCTTCCACACGTGGCGGTCGTAGCACCTCGCCGCCGCCCCGCCCGGCAGCGTCGTCGCCAGGAAGCCCATCCCGGTCAGGGTGTCCGCGCACCCCTCCCCCTCGACCCAGAGCACCAACTTGGACGCCGGGGCGGCCTCGACCAGGTCGGCGTTGTACGGCCAAAGGATCGCCGGCGGGACCGTCACCGCCCCCGGGGCGTCCCGCTGGGACGGCGACCAGTACGGCTCCCGCCCGTCCCGGGCCGACCGGGCGACCGGCCCGCCCTGGAGGGTGTACACCCACTCGTCCCCGGTCAGGTCGAGGACCTTCCGCCGCGGGCGAAAATTCTTGGGGTGGTAACGGCAGACCTCGTAGGCCGGCAGGCCGTCCGGGTCGCGGTACTCGTAGGCCCGGACCAGTTGCGACACGGCTTTACCCTCCCGGGGTCGGTCCCAGCACACGTCCCGCCAGTTGCACCCGGCGGCCAGCAGAACGTCCGGCTTGCGGCACCCGGACAGGCACGAGAAGATGAGCCCGCCGTTGTCCGCCAGCTTCATGACCAGGGACGGCCGCTTGTCGTCCCGGCGGTGGGCCGCCGCGTTCGGGCAGCGGCCCACCGCCTTGCCCGGCTTCGCCTTGTACGACGACAACCCGGCCGCGAACCGCGGGAACAGCTCGGCCACCCAGTCCATGCTCACTCCGGGTCAAACCAAACTCAGGGCCGCCGGGTGGAAGCTTCCGACCTTGAGGTCGTCGTCGTCCGGCCCGGTCATCCAGACCGTCTCCACCATCGCGGGGTCGGTCTCGTCCGCCGGGACGTACTCGTTCACCACCATGCTCGGGCCGGCAATCCCGCGGAGCTGGACAACGTCCCCCGGCTTGAACAGGGGCTTCTCCGCCGCGGCGGAGTCGGGCGGCCTCTCGTACAGCATCCGGATCACCTCGGCCAACGACCCCTCGGGCACCGACCCGAGCTTGTCAGCCTTCAGCACCGCCGGCCGGAGGACCGCCGCCAGCAGGGAGTCGAGGACGGTGTCCTTCGTCACCGGCGAGAGGTCGGGGTTTTTGACGGTCAACATCTCCGCCAGCGTGTCGAGCGGCTTGCCCGCCCACTCCTCCAGCGTCCGCTCGACCTCGCACAGCAGACACGGACACGGCCCGTCCTTCGGATTCGGCTTGTTCGGCATCACCATCACCAACCCCCTAAAAGTCGTCCCAGGTGCCACAGGGCCGCCAGCGTGACGCCCACGCCGACACCCAGCCCCGCGGCCACCGGCCCGCCCCGCCGCCCCATCGGCTCCCCCACGGGAAGAACCGCCACCGCCCGCCGGGACCGTCCGGCTGGGCGAACCGCCCCCACAACGCCCGCCACGCCGGCTCGCACGGGTAACGCCAGAATTTGGCAACCGGGACCGGCTCGCCCGCGAACGGGTGGTCCAGATCGGGGTCGTGCCGGTGCATCACCTGGGTGGCGAGCTGGTAGTCCAGGTGGACGCCGTGTTCCCGGGGCCGGCCGACGTGTGTCTGCACCCGGTCCCACAGCAGCTCGGCCCGCCTCCACCACAGCCCCACCCGCCGGTCGCCCGGCTCGTTCGGGAAGACCGCCAGCCGGTCGCCCCGCCACAGCAGCCCGTAGTCGAGCTGGTACAGCCCGCGGACCAACGCCTCGGCCTCGTGGTCGAACGCCGCCCCGGCGGCGTCCGGGGCCGGGTCCAGGGCGACCGCCTTCGGCTCCCACCCGGCGGCCAGAAGCCGGACGATGGTGACCCGGTGTAGCCCGGCGGCCTTCTCCAACGCCGGGGTCAGGGCCGCGGACGGTCCCGACCAGCTCAGGCAGCCGAACGGGCCGACCTCCACGCGGAGGCCCCGGTCGTAGGCCACGGCGAGGATTTCACGCGGGCTCACTGGACGGCCTCCCACCAGGCCCCGCCGGGGGTGACGACGACGACCGCCCGGACCGTCCCGTCCGCCGACGCCCAGACGCGGGTCGGGCCGCCGGCCGCCGGCACGAACTCCTCGGTCGGGTAAAGGTCCACCGTCCGCTGCCCGGCCGCCGCTTCGGCTTCGGTCATGGGGCCTTCGCTAGGTCGATGGACAACTGGGCCAGGGTGTCTCTCTGGAGCTGGACGGTTGACCGGCCGATGAAGTCGTCCGCCGGCTTCGCGTCCCGGACCTCCCTCAGCTCGTTCATCCTCCGCCGGATGAACAGGATCACCTTGAAGGTCAGCAGCTCGCAGGCGTCCCCGACGAGGGCCTCGATCGGCGAGCCCTCGGCAGCCCGGATTAGCCGGTCCTGCTCTTCGGCACCAAGTCTCAAGGGTCACCTCCGGGGTTGAATCTTGCCGGCCCGGTGCTTGGCGATGATCCCGCTGGCCGCCCGCCGGGACAGGTTCTTCGCCTTCGCCTCGGACCACCCGAGCCAGCCGACGATGTAGCCGACCTGCTTGTCCGTCGGCGGGTCGTGCTGGGCGACGCCGGCCTTGACCGGGGTCGGGCGTTCGCGGGGGTCGAACAGGTCCACCTCCCGCGTCTCGTACCGCACCGACCGGGCCGTCAACCCCGCCCGCCGGGCGACCTCCTCCTGGATCAACGCCCACTCGGCCTCGGCCCGCTCCAGCACCGCCTCCACCTCCTGCGGCCCCGGCTCGGCCCCGTCTTCCGCGGCCTCGTCCGCCTGCTGCCGGAGCAGCCGGTTCGCGTAGTCCCGCACCGGTTCGGGCAGGTCTGCCCCCAACAGGTCGGCCGTGGTCAGCAGCTTGCGGGCGCCCGGCGAGCAGAAGTCCAGCACCAGGGCGTCCGGCTTGCCCGACCGGGCGATCAGCCTCAGCCGCTCGTCCCGGTCCTGCCAGACCCGGTCCCGCCGCTCCGGGGCGTCCAGCAGGCCGGCCTCGGGCCGCAGGCACCGGCCGACGATCTGGGCCGCCAAAACCTGGCTCTGACACGGGCGGCAGATGGCGACCGCCGCACACCGGGGCAGGTCGATCCCCTCCGTCACTATACCGCAGTTGACGAGCTTCGTAAAGAGCCCGCCCTCGAAGTCGGAGAAGATTGCCGCCCGGTCGGCGTCCAGGGTGTCGTCGGTCAGCCCGCGGACGTTCCCCGGCTCGTACCGGTCCCACACCGCTTTCGCCGCCATGACCCACCGCTTGCCGGGGCCGTACACCACCGCCGGCCGGCCGCCGCACCGCTCCCGGACGGCCAGGGCCAGCTTGTGAAACGGCCCCTCCTGCAACAGCAGCTCCTCGACCGCGGAAGCCACGTAGTTCCCGTACCCGTCGGTCGGGACGGACCCCCAGTCGATCCCGGTGACCGTCATCGGCCAGGTCTTCGGGCTCACCAGCCACCCGTCCCGGATGGCGGACAGGGTCGGGTAGCGGTAGGCGACCGTGTTGAACCCGGCGGACAGCCCCATCCCGTCGCCCCGGCCGTCCGTCCAGGTGGCCGAAAACCCGCCCCACCGGCAGGCCGGGTTCTGGCGGAAGTGGTCCCGCACCCGCTGGTACGTCTGGGCGTGGGCGTGGTGCCCCTCGTCCACCAGCCACAGGCCGAAGGCGACCGGGTCGAACTGGTCCAGCCGCCCCTTCCGGCTGATCGACTGGACGGTGGCGACGACGTACCGGGTCTGCTTCTGCCCCCGGCCGGCCCGGCGGTCGGCCTGCTCCCACCCCACCCCGGCCCCCGGGTCCACCCGCTCCAGCCACCCTTCGAGCTGGACGCCCAGCTCCCGCCGGGGGACCAGGAAGCCGACCCGCCTCCCGGTCCGCCGGGCGACTTCGGCCCCGACGGCCGCCATCACCGGCGTTTTCCCGAGGCCGGTCGCCATCGACACGAGCGGGTCGAGCCCGCCGTCGATGGCGCCCAGGGTGAGGCGGACCGCGTCCGCCTGGTACGGCCGGTAGAGGGTGGACACGGGGCCGCCGGGGTTGAAGGTGCCAAGATTTGGCGGGTCACGCCACGATGGCCTTCTCGGCCTCGGCCCGCCAGTACGCCTGGAGGGCGGCCAGCCCGCCGTCCAAGCTCTTGGTCAGGGTGCCCCAGGCCGTCTCGCCGACGTGCCCGCTCCCGCCGCAGCAGACGCACCTCTTGTCGTACTTGCCCGGCTCGTTGGCCTTCTCGAAGCAGACCGGGCATTGGCCGAACGGGCAGGTCTCCAGTAGCCACTTGAGCAGGTCGGCCAGCGGCGGGAACGAGTACCGGGTGACCGGCTGGCCGTCCTTCTCGCCCGTCTTGGCGACCAGCGAGCCGCCGTCCTTCGCCAGCAGGGCCAGCCGCTCGCCGCCGGGCGAGTTGCAGATGTCGTCCACCGTCTTGGCCAGGTCGCGGGCCAAGGCCGCGGCCTTCTTGAACAGCCCGTCCCGGGACAGGAAGGCCGGGGCCAGCTTCTTCGGCAGCGGCAGCCCGGACCCGTCCCGGCCGTCCTTGCCCGACTCGGCAATCACCTGGGTGTACGCCTGGGAGACGGACATCTTCTCGTCGTCGAGCTTGGCCTGGATCGGCTTGAACTTCTCCGGGTTCTTCTCGATCGCGGCGAGGACGACCCGGGACTGCCGCAGGGACTCGTGGGACATGTTGGCCGCCTGGGCCACCTTCTCCCGCAGCGGGACGCCCTTCGGCAGGTCCAGCTTCTTCGTCTTGTACAGGGCCTCGATCTGCTCGGCCCGGCGGACGCTGTCGCTCCAGGTCGGGTTCACCCGCTGCTCGTTCTCCTCCACCTCCATCCGCAGTAATTCGGCCTCCCGGTCCCGCCCCTGGGCCGTCCCGAGGTCGATCAGGACCGCCTTCACCTCGGTCAGCCCGAGGAGCTTGCAGGCGGCCAGCCGCCGCCCGCCGTGGATCAGCCGATTCGTGCCGGCCTCCACCCCGATCGGGACCAGCAGGCCGAACCGGCCGATCGACCGGGCCAGGGCGGCCAGGTCGCCGTCATTCGACCGGTATCGCCCTTCGACGACGATGTCGGCGACGGGCACGTTCTGGGTCGCCCACTCCAGCCGCTTCCGGGCGGTCTCGCCCGCGGCCGGGCCGAAGTCGTGCTGCGGGGCCGGGGCGGGCGGCAGGGCGGCCGGCGGGTGGACGCCGTTGGCCGACGGGTCCTTGCCCATCGCCTCGGCCACCACCTTCGCCCCGTCCTTCGGGGGTTTGGCCGTCCCCTTCGGCTTCGGGTCGGCCTTCGGGACCGGCAGGGTCTTCGGCTTGGCGGGGGTCTTGGTCTTCGTCGCGGTCACTGGGGGTCCTCACAGGGTCAGAGTTTGCCGGCCCGCCACAGGGCGACGGCCAGCCGGATGTGTTTGCAGGGCCGGCCGCGGAAGTTCCCGTCGGGGCAGTCGCAGACGCCGTCCGGTTTGACTTCCGGGTCCGGGTGCGGGGCCAGGGCTTCCACCGCGTACCGGGCCAACGCCTCCGGCCGCCCGGCGAGCTTCCGCCGGTAGCGGACCACCTCGAACCCCCGCCGGCCGGACCGGTCGCACGGGATTTCAGCGAGCTGGTAGGTGTCGCCGCCCACCCGGACGAACGCCGGGGTCGTCTTGGTGGCCGCCAGGTAGACGGTCATGGTGTCGGGGGCGGGCGGCATCGCGGCACTCTCGGGGCAGGGGTAGTCTACGAAAGAGGCCGGCCCGGTGTCAACACCAGGCCGGCCAAATTTTGGCAGCGGGGTCACCGGCGCGATTTGGCATTCTGGGTGCCGAACCGCCAGACGCCGAGCCGGCCGTCGCAGGGGGCGGCCGCGGCCAGCGGGGCGGCGGCGGACAGCAGGAAAAAGAACGGGCCGCCGGCGTGGACGTTGCCGGCGTAGACCGGCGGCAGGTTCACCCGGCCGACGCAGTCGGCCACGAACACGCAGCCGACGACGGCGGACAGGACCGGGTCGTAGGCTTCGGCCTCGCCGGCGGTCAGGCCGCAGTCGTCGGTCAGGAACGCCTCGGCCTCCGCGGGCTTCACGTCCGGGGCCTTCGAGGCGTGAATCCAGAGCGGGCCGCGGTGGGCCGTACTCCAGGTCCGGTTTTCGATGGGCTTGTAGCCGTGCACCAGCAGCCAGGCGTAGGGCTGGCGGACGGACAGGACCGGGTCGCCGGGCTGGGGGCCGCGGGCGATCCAGCCGGCGACCTGTTCTAGGTCGGACATACTCACCTCCGTTTTGTCAAGGATCGACCGGCCGTATCGCCAGGCGGCGGCCGGTGCCGGTCGGACCGGCGTAGGCAGTGTACGGACCTTCAGTGTCAACGGATAGGATTTTTTCCGGAATTGTAGTTGACGTCAGTATCGGCGGTCGATAAGATGACAGCTCGGCGGCCGGTGTTTTGAAACCGGCCACCGACGGTAAGCCTAGCCGATCGGTCAGACGGCCTAGAAACACGCCTAGCGTGACCTCTAGCCGCTCCGGAAGGCTAGGCGAGCGGCCGACAACGGTCCGACGGAACTGGTCTTTCTCAAATCGCTCATCCCGGCTGAGACGGCAGGACCGTAACGTCCTGACCCCGCATAGCCGGCAGTCTGCCGACGAACACTTCCTACGGCGGACGCGGCAAGCCCGTAATAAGGCGAGCGGCTCGGTGTGCGACCGACCGCGAGCCCCCGATTCCAGAGACCGTGCGACGGCTGGAGGAGGCGGAACCGGCCCCGTCCGACAAGACAATCTGGTGTCAACCAGACCTAGTACCGTACAGTCCCAGACGCAACGGCAGACCCGAATCAGGTGCGTATCCTCAAGCCCGCCGTGAGGCTTAATCACGGTACTCGCTCGCAAGAGCGTCCGACGTAGGTTGGCCCCATTCAGGAATCGGTGCTCGCGGCCGAGGATGGAAGTGGTGCCCCGCCGCAAGCGGAACGAAACCGCCGGCCGCAAGGTCGGAGACGGTGGCGTCGCTGCCACCCGTCGGATTCCGGCTCTGCCAAATCCTGGCATCCGGTGCATGAGGAAAGCCCGTGGAACGGACCTACGCGACCGTCAGGCTCGACCGGTTTTGCGAGCCGCAACTGTGCGGCAGCTACCCGACCGGCGACGGCCTGCTGGAATGTTTCCGGTGCGACCGCGACGGCAAGTACGCCTGCGACCGCGACAACAAGTACGCCGGAGAGATCGACCCGGAGCTGATGCTGAAGGACTCGGACGGCAGGCTCTACCTGACCCCGGAGCCGGACACCTACCTCCGCGGCGAGCTGTTCATCCCGTCGCTCAACTCGGTGATAGTCGTCATCATCGACCCCGCCTAATGTTCGGCCGGCCGGCGGTAGCCATCCCGCCGGCCGGCACTGTCGGCAACCGTCGAATTACGGCGGCCCGGCACCCGAGGATGCCCCGTGTGCACGCACACCAACTTCCGGACCAAGAAGGCTCTCAAAGAGGCCGTCGCGTCCGGAACCCCCGTGACGGTGTACCAGCCCAACCCCTTCGGCTTCCTGGTCGCCGCCCTCACCGACGGCGAGCAAGTCGCGCTGGAAGGCCCGCACTACCCCGAACCGCACCGGTGGTACGCCACCGCCCGCGTGTCGGCGGCCGGCCGGATCATCCCCGGCTCGGTCAAGTAGTGTCAGCCGGCGGACGCCTCACCCGCGTCCGCCGGCTCTGTCCGGCCGCCATTCCGGCGGCCGGCTCCGCAACTGTGCGGAATACGCCCCTGGCCCTGATTCGGAGACTCGCCATGCCCGCGAACGTGGTCCGCCGGTTCCCCGCGTCGTTCGACGCCTACCTGCGGCAGGTGGACGACTTGGTCGCCCACACCCTGGCCGGCGTCCGGCTTAACGACCTGGCCCGGCCCCGCGGCGAGCTGCACGACTGGTACACCTCCGGCGTCCGCCCCGAGAGGGCCGCCGAGAAGCTGACCGCCGGCGACGTTCACCCCGACCACCGGTCCTAGCGACCGCGGCCGGCCACCCCGCAACGGTGGCCGGCCGTCTCCGCAACTCTGCGGAATACGCCCCTGACTTCCTGATTCGGAGAAACCCGTGTCCAAACTGGACCGACCGGCCAACCTGCCCGTGAAGGCGGTGGCCGTCAGCGGCAACCGGAAGACCGGCCCCGTGTCGGCGACCTACGTCGCCGGCTCGACCTGCCCGGAAACCTGCCCGTTCAAGGGCGGCGGCTGCTACGGCGAGACCGGCCACGTCGGCATCATCGCCCGGCGGCTGAACGCCGCCCCGGTGGACGACGGCGACACGGTCGGCACCCTGGAGGCGGCGATGATCGACGCCCTCCCGGCCCGGCTCGACCTCCGGCTGCACGTCTACGGCGACTACGCGGACGCGGCCCACGCCGCCCGCGTCGCCCTGGCCGCCAGCCGGTACGCCAGCCGCGGTGCCAAGCTCGGCCGGACCCTGGCGGTGTGGACCTACACCCACCGCTGGCGAGAGATCGCCCGGCCCGCGTTCGGCAAGGTGTCCGTCCTCGCGTCGTGCGAGACGGAGGAGCAGTTGTCCCAGGCCCACAGGCTCGGCTTCGCCGCGGCCCTGACCGTGGCGGAATTCGCCCCCGGCAACGGTGCCTGGACGACGCACAACGGCTTCACCGTCGTCCCGTGCCCGAACCAGACCCGCGGCAAGGAGTGCGTGGACTGCCGACTCTGTTTCGACGACGCCCGGAACCACAAGGCCGGCGTCGTCATCGGCTTCCGTGCCAACAACAACAACACCCGGCCCCGGTTCGTCCGGTCGCTCGAAATGGCGGCCGACAACGGATCGTGACCCGCGTCAGGCAGGCGTTGCGGGCCTGCCTGACGCCTCCGGCAACCCGCCGGTAACCCCTGATTCGGAGACCCCCATGTCCGCGTTCGCCGTGTCCAACCTGACCATCCACCGCGTCGTGACCCTGATCGACCCGGCGGCCGACTGTGCCGCCCTGGACAAGCTCGGCCGCGAGCTGCTGACCATGAACCGGAAAGCCCTGCTCGTCCGGTACGGCCAGTACATCGCCGACGAAAACCTGCCCCAGAGCCGGATCGACGCCTACGAGTTCCGCCCGCTCGGTAGCGGCGTGCCCGACATCGACCGGTACAAGGCCTCCCGCTGTCTGCTCTACCAGTGCAACGAAGACCCCGAGGTCGAGTCCGACCCGCTGTACGTCAGGCTGGAAGCCGCGTCCTTCCTCCTGGCCCGGAATATCGTCGCCTACCTGCCCGAGTACGAAAAGTCCGACGCCTGGCAGTAGCCAGCCCGGCCGGCCACCCCGCAACGGTGGCCGGCCGCCTCCGCCGCACCCGCCAAATCTTGGCGGCCGGCGGTCCCGAGGTACGCACTGTGAAAGACCTCCCGCCCCTGCCGGACGTGCTGGTCGTGATCGTCACCCCCGAGCATTTCGCCCGCGGCGTGGCGGAGTACGACGAACTCGGCGACGTGTGCGGCAACTGTGTCGTCTCCCAGGCGATCAGGTACATGAAGCTGCCCGGCGTGGACGATGTACGGACCGCCGATGTCGTCAAGCTCGTCCGGCTAGACATGACCCACCGGTACGCCCGGTCGCCCGAGTGCGACGAACTGATCGAGCTGTTCGACGACTACATCAACAGCTTCGCCGACCCGAAGTGGCGGCAGCCGATCCCGATGACCGAGCCGGTGACCGTGACCATGATTCGCCAGCCGGCCGACCCGTTCTCGTGACCTATCGGCCGGCGAGCCCGCAACGCTCGCCGGCTGTCTCCGGACCTGCCAACTTCTGGCACCCGGAACCGCACCTGATACCCGGAGACCCCCATGTCCGCGACCCTAACCCTGCACCGCGGTGCCGTCGTCGTGTCCGAGGCCGAGCTGAAGACCGTCCCGACCCCGCCGCAGGAAGGCCGCTACTTCCCGGTGCCCCACCACCGCGTCCTGTCGCTCACCCGTGAGCGGCTGGCCGAGGCCGGTTACACCGAGACGAAGGCCCAGCTCGGCCTGACGAAGGACGGCCGCCGGTTCTTCGGCACCCTGACCCTGAGCTACCCGCTCAGCCCCGGCGTGTCGCTGGCCGTCGGCGTCCGCAACTCGACCGACAAGTCCCTGTGCCTCGGCTGGTGTGCCGGCTCCCACGTGTTCGTCTGCGACAACCTGGCGTTCACGTCGGAGCTGACCGTCAAGCGGCGGCACACCACCCACGGCGAGTTCGACTTCGGCGTGAAGGTGTCCCACGCGATCACCGCCCTGGCCGACTTCAAGAAGGCCGAGGCAGACCGGATCGTCCGGATGCAGACCGCCCAGCTCACGGAGGACCAGGCCCTGGCCTGGATCGTCCGCGGCCTGGACCGGAAGGTCATCCACGCCCGGCAGCTCCCGGCCGTCGTCGCCGAGTGGCGGAAGCCCTCGTTCGACTACGGCAGCGACGACCCGACGGTCTGGCGTCTGTTCAACGCTTTCACCACCGTCCTCGGTAAGTCCCGTGCCAACCCGTTCGACCACGCCGCCATGACCACCCGGCTCGGCGACATGATCGCCATGACCACCCGCCCCGAGCTGCTGGTCGTCGAGAGTAACGACCCGACCACCGCCGCCTAAACGGCACCGCGGAAGACCCCACAAAGGTCTCCCGCGGCCTCCATCGACTCCCGGTGGAAACGCACCTGACCCTGATTCGGAGACCACGATGTCCGACCACTCGACGAACGGCAAGCCCGCGAAGGCCAAGCGGTCCGTCGTCCCGATGGACAGGCTGGCCGCCTACCGCTTCTACACCTGGATCGACTCCCGGCGTGACTACATCGTGAACGAGCGGAAGACCCTGACCCAGGTGGCGGCGGAGGCCGCCCTCGGCTTCCCGGTCACCGTGTTCCACGTCCGCGCCGCCGCCCGGTCGCTCAAGGTGAAGGTCATGAACGACCTTCGCAACAACGGCACCCTCAAGGTGGCCGCCGTCCTGGAAGCCAGGATGGACGCCCTGGAGGAGAAGTTCCGCAAGCTGGCCGGCCGGCTCGGCGACCTGGAAGCCCAGCTCGGCGTCCAGCACGCCAAACCGGCCTGAGCCCGTCGGCCGCCCGGCCCGCAACGCCCGGCGGTCGCCTCCTGCCAAGTTCTGGCAGGTTACCCTGATTCGGAGACGCCATGTACGTGATCGTTAACCCGGCCGGCCGATACCTCGAAAACGCCGACCTGGACGCCGCCGCTCGGCGGTACACCGACGACCTGGAAAACGCCCTGACGTTCGACACCCCCGCCGGCGTGGCGAAGGTGGTCGGCCCGGACGAGCTGTTCAAGTCCGTCCGGTCCCTGCTCCGCAAGCCGGCCGACGTGCCGCCCGAGGCCGGCGGTGCCAACAAGTGACCCATCGGCCGCGGAAGTCCTGACCGGCCCCGCGGCCCCTCCGGCAATCCCGCCGGACGCACCTGAAACCCTGATTCGGAGAACCCTATGATCGGGGCGTTCGTGATTGTCCGCACCTACTCGGCCGGCGTCCACTGCGGGACGCTGATCGAACAGGCCGGCACCGCGGCCCGGCTGGCCAACGCCCGGCGGATCGTCCGCGACCGGATCGCCCCCGGCACGGCGATCCCCATCGAGCCCGACGGCTCGGCCGACACCCCGCACCTGGTCGGCGAGCAAGGCTACCACGTCTTCAAGAACGGCGGACGGGTCAGTCACCCCGGCGCGGCCCGCCGGGCCGGCCACAAAATTCGCTACGTCCGCTCGACCCTCGCGGTCGCGGTCGGCCTCGGCTGGCTGGTGAAGCAGCTCAAGCGGCTGTGAGCCGCCCGGCGAAGGCGTCCACCGACGCCCCGCCCGGCCTCGCCCAACCCCGGAGGATACGATGTTTCACTTTTACTGGAACCGGACCCTGGCCTCGGTGCTGCGGGCCGACTGGGAGATGCGGTTCGGCCCGCAGCACTACCCGCGGGTCAAAGTGGTCCGCCACTACGTCGGCGTGGGTCAAGAGCAGCCCGGCGAGCTGTCGGACAAGGTGTTCGGCGTTCGCGTCTACACCCGACCGGACGAGGTCGGCAAGCCGGCTCTCGGCGGCCGGTGGCTCGGGTCGGCGACCGCGGCCGCCGTGACCTACCTGCTATTCCCCAGGCCGCTCCCGAAGTCCGGCGACACGTTCTCCGGCGGCGTCTTCCGCCGGAGAGACCCGGACGGGTTCGCCCGGCTGCGGCGCTCCGAGCGGCACGTCACCCGCGTCGTGGCCGGCCCGGACGACCCGCAGGTGCTAGCCCTGCTGGAGGCCGGCCGGGCGTATGAACTGCTCGACTACCTCCGGGAGGATCACCACCCGGAAGAGGTCCGAATTGCCGTCGAGCAGATGGTCCAGTGGCACTTCCGGCACCCCCAGCCGCGCCCGCCGGGGTGTTGACCCACTGGTCCACCGCCTCAGCCGTCGTCAAGGTCTGCCCGCCAGCGAGTAGAATACGCACCAGATCGATGTCCCCACACATGGTACGCCTCCTTCTCCAGGTGTACCATCTTACACACGGTGCAGCAAAATGTCAACGATGCCCCCGTCGATCTGCAAGCATTGCAAAAAACGCACCCTGGCCGTCGGCAAGCGTCGTTGCGAATTCTGTCTGGACCAGGCCCGCCGGGCCACGGCAGCGGCACGGGCGCGGCAGCGGGCGGACCCGGCCGAGGCCGAGAAGGTTCGGGAGTCGCGGCTGCGGCGTTACCGGTCGGTCCCCGACGGGTACTGCCGTTACAGCGGGTGTACGGCCCCGGCGGTCCCGGGGAAGAAGCTGTGCGAGAAGCACCGGGCAGCGGCGGCCGAGGCGAGGGCGAAGCTGGCTGCCAAATCTGGGCAGTAGAGACCGCGGAAGAAAGCCTCTTGACTTGTCGATGCCGATGGGTAAAAAGAGAGCCGTCCGGGGCTGCTTTGGCGGGCTCCCCGAACGGCTCAAAGAAAGGCACCGGTAGTGTACGCACTTCCTCTGCCACGTCAAGAGCATCCATCCCGTCACGGGTTGCGAGTCTCGACGGACGTAATCCCGACCCAAAACGGAATGTCGAGCGGACCGGCCGGTGGGGGCGACCCCGAAAGGCGGTGCCGCACTCTGACCGCGGCCGGCTTCCTCCCGCGGCGGGCTTGAGAGTGGGGAGACGAAAGCGAGTTCACCCGGCGGCCGACGTGTCGTGCGGGTTTCCCGGGCAACGGGCCGGTGTTCGATCCGGCAACGCAGCCTCCGCCCCGGTCTAAACTCATCCCGGCCCCGCGTTAGCGGACACGGTGAAAAAACTCGCGTCAGTAGTCCACCCACGGCCCGGCCAACACAGAGACCAGACCAGACAGCGAGAGCCGGGCCGGACCCACCCTCTTGTCCCATCCCCTCCACAGGAGATGATGATAGAAGGGAAGGCTGCCGGTACGCCTACGGGGAAAGCCAAAGGTTGGCAGTCGGGCGAGTCTTGACAACGACATCTTGCCCCGGTAGGATGGACGCATGGCCGCCAAACGAGCCCCGTTCAAGGTGGGGGACGCCGTCACCACCCGGCGGACCGTCCGGGTGTTGCGACCGGACGGTCCGCTGAACGGCCAGGCGTGCCTGGCCCTGCTCCCCGGCACCCGCTGGACGGTGACCGAGGTCGTGCGGACGCGGGACGGGGCGGTGTACGTCACCGCCGACGCCGGGTTCGGCTACCGGGTCACCCGCAGCGCCGGCCGATTCATCCCCTACCAGCCGGAGCCGCCATGTCCCAAGAAGAAGCCGCCGCCGGCCTCACCTGCTACCTCCGGTCCCTCCCTGCTGTCGTGGCTGCCGACGGAGGCGTGATCGGGAAGAACCCGTCGCCCGAGGGCGGCACCTGGGCTTACGTCCTCGTCGGCCCGGACGGCGAGGAAATCGCCCGGGACTCCGGCCTGGTCCGACCGAGCGACTTCCCGCCGCTCCTGTGGATATCGAACAACCTGACCGAGCTGCTAGCGATCACCAAAGCCCTGTACGCCCTGCCGATGGGGTGGAAAGGCGAAGTCCGCAGCGACTCGAAAGTAGCCGTCACCGTCTTCCGCGGCTGGCAGGGCAAGGCCAAGCAACACACCCCGAAGTGGGTGCCGGCCACGCTGGCGGTCTCCGCCCGGGTGGCCCTGGAGACGCGGACGCCGCGGTTCACCCTGCTCGACGGCCACCCGTCGGCCGCCCAGCTCGCCGCCGGTGTCGGCAAGCGGGGCAACCCGGTGTGCAAGTGGAACGTCCTGGCGGACCGGCTGTGCGGCGAGGCGAAACCGGCCCCGATGGCCAGCTCGGCCTACGGGAAGGCCGACATCAACGTGTTCCGGGGGCGGTAGCGTGGACCCGGCCGCCGCCTCCCTGGAGACGTTCGTCTCCGACGTGTTCGGCGGGTGCATCCCGCCGGCGGCCGTCGCCCGGGTCTGCCAGGTTTTGGCACCACACCGGGCCGGAATCGGGCTGGCCGCCCGCACCCGGCCGCCGTGGAAGCTGTGGCGACATCACCGCAACTCGATCTGGAACGCCTTCGTGTTGTCCGTCCCGGCCGTGGACCGGGCGGTGTGCGAGGCGGTCGGCCCGCAGACCTGGCTGCCGGCCGCCGAGAAGACCCTGCTGGCGAGGTACGAGACGTGGCCCTGACCCCGGCCGAGGAGAACGAGCTGGTCGCCCACGCCCGGTTCATGGCCCCGGCCGGGTGCGTCCGCTCCCGCCAAATCCTGGCGATGCACGCCGAGCTGGTCGGGCTGCGAGACGACCCGCTGTTCGATTGCACGGACGCCGCCCACCCGGCCTGGTGGCGGGGCCACGACTACACGGCGGCCGCCTTCTGCCGGGAGGTGACGGGCATCCTCGACGGCCGGGACGACGGCCGCGGGGTGGCCAACGACCCGTGGGAAACGGTCCGCCGGCGGCTGCTGGCGATGCACGCCGAGCTGGTCGGCCTACGGGCGGGCCTCGCCGAGATGACGGCCTTCCGGGACAACGCCGTCGCCGACCTCGGCGAGTGGATGGAGCGGGCCGGCCGGGCCGAGCGGGACCGGGCCGCCCGGGTGTGCGAGGCGACCGACCCGGAAACGACCGACTAAGGCGACACGAGTATCGACTGTTCCGCCTGCCGGAAGGCCCTAGCTAAGAGGAAGAAATGCTGAGCGTACACGACCTGCTGGCGGCGATCGGGACCGACTCCGGCCTGCGGCCCCGGTCGAACACGCCGACGACGTTGACCCCGGTTCCGGTGTACGTCGTGATCCGGTCCGCCGGCCAATCCGTGCGGGTGACTGCGGCGGGGGCGACGGCCGTGCCGTACCGGGCGGCGGTGTACGGACCCGGCGGCCTGCTCGTCATGCCCGAGCGGAAGGCCGGCCTGTTCATCCAGGTGGACATCCTGCCGGGAGACGCCCTGTATCCTCTGGCTGAACCGACGGACGCCCCGGCGGCCGACCCGGAGGCGACGCCGCCGCTGGGGTCGGACCTGCCGGCCGCGAGTCCGGAGACGGGGCAGGACCGCAAGGTGAACGACGGGTCGGCGTGGGGACACCAGCAGTCCGAGGTCGCCCGGGTCAAGGCGGCCGGCCTGCCCAACGCGGGAGGGGAGACGTGAAGAACGAGGTGGACCTGGACTACGCCGAGCTGGTCACCGGAGTCTGGGACAAGGGGTCGCGGGTCATCACCCGCAACTCCCCGTGCCGGCGGCTAGCCGTCGTTTTGGCGAAGTTCTCCTCGACCCCGCTGGTTTCCGCCCGCAAGACGGCCTGGAAGAACGCCCTGCGGGAGTGGGAGTGGTTCATGTCCGGGTCGAATCGGATCGAGGACCTGCACCCGGACGTGCGGAAGTGGTGGGAGCCGTGGGCCGACGAGTACGGAGTCGTCCGCAGCAACTACGGCTACCAGTTCACCACTCCGCCGGTCTGGTCGGACGACGGCCCGACCGCGATCCAGTACCTGCTCGAAACGGTCCGAGATCACCCGTTCAGCCGGCGGGCCGTCGTGACGACCTGGAACCACTCGGACATGACCGACCCGCTCTGCAAGATCACCAACTGCCACGGGACGATCATCCAGGCGTTCGTCTGTCCGGACACCAACAAGCTGTCCCTGGCCACCTACCAGCGGTCGGCCGACGTGGTCCTCGGGCTGCCGCACAACTGGGTGCAGTATTGGGCGTTCCTCCTGTGGCTGGCCCACCGGACCGGGCGGGCGGTCGGCGAGCTGGCCTGGGTCGGCGGGGACGTGCATGTGTACGAGGAGCCATCCCACGAGGCGGCGGTGAAGGCGATCCGGATCAACGCCCCGGACTGCCTGCTGACCCCGCAGTTCGTGTACACGCCGACCTCGGACCACTTCAAGGCCGACGACTTCGCCCTGGACCGGGAGTACCGGCCGCTGCCGTGCGGGCCGGTCAAGATGGTGGTGTGACCTCTTCCGCGGGAGGGTTCCGATGCCGATGCCTCTGTACCCGTCCGGCAAGCTGACCGCCGGCGGTCAGGCCCGCCCCCGGCCGCCCGAGCGGGTCTACTGTGAGGGTGGCGCCGTCGCCTACTACCACCTCAGCCCGGACACCGAGCCGGACGTGATCCGGGCCGGCCACCGGCGGGAGGTGCGGGCGGCCTGGGCGGCCGGCCTGCGGTCGGCCTCCGAGATCGCCGACAAGCTGTACATGCCGGCCTGGGTGGTGTTCCACCACCTGATCGCCCTCGGCCTGGCCCCGGCCGACCTGGCGGACGCGACGGCGAAGGCCCCCAGGGAGAAGAAGAAGGCCGGCGAAACCCTCAAGGCCGTCGTGGTCTTTCTCCGCCAGAACGGCCCGGCCACCCAGAAGCAGATACGGGAGGCGGTCGGCGTCAGCCAGCCGGCCGTGTCCAGGATACTGAACATGCCCGGGTACTTCCGCCGGGTCCACACGGGTGCCCGGCGGACCAACTTCACCGCCCTGTGGGGCCTCGCCACCGCCTGCCCGAAGGAGGTCGCATGACCGCGGAAGACGAAACGACTCCGAACGACCGGTTCCGGCACCAGTTCGGGTTCGACCCCGGGCCGTGGCTGGCCGTGTACACGGCCAGCCAGGCGAACGACCCGGAGCTGGAAGGGACGATACCGGCCGAGGTGCTGCTGATCCTCGCCGGCGAGGCCCTGGCCCTGTTCCGGACCGTCCTGCTGACTCACGACGAGCTGGCCCGTCTGGCCCCGGAGACGCCGGACGGGCCAGCCGACTCGCCGGCCGTGCTGCCAAATCTGGGCAGCCTGCGGGCCGCCGCGAAGGTCCACGCCGCCATCTGCCGGTATTTCGAGGGGGTCCGCTGATGGGCTGGGCCATCGACCTGCCGTACTACCGCCCGCCGAGCGTGAACGACTACGCCCGGAAGCTCGACACCCGGGTGCGGGCGGTGGGCAAGCTGGTCAAGATGCTGGAACCGTGGGCGGTGCCGTTCTCCCCGCTGGCGATCCCGCCGGCCACCCAGGTCCGGCTGGTTCGCATCGAACACCGGCTCGGGCCGGGCGAGCGGGCGTTCGACCCGGACAACGGCAAGAAGGTGGTGTTGGACGCCCTGGTCCGCTGCCGGCTGATCCGCGGAGACGCCCCGGGCGACGTGGTCTGCCTGGACCCGTTCGCCACCCGCGGAAGCCCTGTACAGGGGACGATGATCCGGCTGGACGACCTGCCGGACACGTGGCAGCCGGGGCCGGTGGACCCGTCCCTGATGGCCGCCGACGACATCGACCTGCTGATCGGACACCTGTCCCTGGTCCGCCACCAGTACCGCCGGAGCGACTGATGGACCCCACCGAACTGGCCCTGCTCGCCGGCGTCGTCGCCGACCCGTTCGCCGACACCACGCGGCTGATCTACGCCGACTGGCTGGACGAGAACGGCCGTCCCGAGCGGGCCGAGTTCATCCGCGTCCAGGTCGAGCTAGCCCGGATGGAGGCCGAGGAAGAGGCCGGCGGGCTGCCGACGGAGATCGACCCGCACGAGGGTCACACCTGCTGCGACGACCCGTGCCCGATCTGCCCGAACGTGGACCGGTATGCGGCCTTGCGGAACCGGAGCGAGGAACTGTTCATGGGCTACGCCCGCGAGCTGGCCGGCCTGCCCCCGCTGCCGGGCTGAGCGGGCGTGATGCCGCCAAGACTTGACAGTAAACACGGACGGCCGGGGGATTTGTGTCCCCCGGCCGTCGTCGTTCCGCCCCGGGCGTCCGGTCCCCCTCTTGAATCGAATCCGGGGCGGGCGACTCAGTCCTTCTTATTCGCACACAGCAGGGCGACCAGGAAGGCGTTCCCGGCCCGCACCACCTCCGGCCGCAGGCGGTCGGCCGGCAGCGGCTTCTCCCCGGCGGCGACCGACGCCCGGTGCTCCTGGTCGGCCGCCCGCTCTTGGCCCCGCTTGAGGCGGTCGGCCAGGTCGTCGCACTCGGCCTGGGTGAGCGGGCTGACGGCCCCCTGTTCGTCGGCCAAGTCGTCTTCCGCGGTCGGGTCCTTCGCCTCGTCGGCCTTCGCCCCGGAATAGCCGAAGTGGCAGGCGGCGGCCACGGCCTTGAGGTAGTCGTCCCGGTCGCCCCCCTGGGCGGCGGTCGCGGCGGCGGCACAGGCGGCAGACAGGCTCTTCACGGGTCGCTCCGAATGTGGTGGGTTGGGCGAACGGGTGGGTCGGGTTAGCTGCCGAGGTTGATCCCGAACCGCCGCCTCAGCATCCGAAGCAGGACCGGCAGGAGCAGCGGGCCGAGTTCGTTGATGATGTCGGTGAAAACCCCCTGGGCCTGCGGCCCGTCCGGGTTGGCCCCGAACTGGGCGGACACCCGGTTCGACTCCGGCGACCCGCCGCCGGTCAGCTCCTGGATCGTCCGGGCGATCGTCGCGGCCTCTTCGGTCACGGCCGCCCGCAGCTCCTTCGCCTTCTTGGCCGCCTCCTCCGCCGCCGGCAGGTCGTCCAGGGCCTTGAACAGCCGGTCCACAGACTCCTTCAGGGCGGTTCGCTTGTCGGCCGGCGGCTCGGACCCGCCGGAATCGTTCCGTGGCTGATTCTGGGGCACGATCGGCCCATCGGACGACTCGGACACCGCCTTCGGCTTCGGGTCCGTCTGCGGGGCGTTCTGGGGCTTCTGGCGGGTCGGTTCTTCGCCGGGCATCGTCGGACTCCTGTTATGATCTCCGGGGAGACCGGACCGGTGCCTGGATTTGGCACCGGTTGTTCGGGCAGGCGGCGGGCGGGAACGCCGGCTGTAAAGGCGGTAGCTGCAAAGGGCGGGCCGGGCGGCTGGCGGGTCCGGCGGCCGGTCGTCCATCACCACCTCCGGAACAGCCCGCCGCGGGCCGCCGACGGGGCCGGACACCCGCCCGGCCCGCACCCGGACGCGGACCCGAGGGTCCGGTACGAGCCGGCGCTCACCGCCGGGCACCCGCCGGTCGGACAGCCGGAGCCGGTCGAGTACCGGACCGGGGGCGCGGTCTCCCGACCGGGCTGATCGACCACGTTCTGAGACTCCCCGCAGGTCGGACAGCGGTGCGACCCGCCGTCCTGCGAGTGGTCCCAGGTGTGGCCGTTGCGGCAGGTGTGGGTGTGCCCCGACATGCCGGCCGGGCCGACGCGGCCGGGCGACGCGGCCCCCGGCATCGCCACCGACCCATCCAGGTGGGCCACCCGCTTCCGCAGGGCGTCCACCGGCGGGTCCGGCGGGTCGGCCGGCCGGACCTCGGCGGCGACCGGCACCCACGGCGTCCACGGCTCGGGCAGGTCCATAATCGACTCCTGACACGTCCTGACACGCCGGCGTGTCAGGACTCGGTTCACCCGGACCGGGCCGCCGGCCCAGGTGCCGGTGGTAGCCTACCCCCGTAGTAGACCGCCCCGGTCCGGGCTTTACAGTCCCACAATCAGGGTGAAGGCGGCCACGGCCAGGACCAGTCCGACGGCCACGGCCAGGCACCCGAACGGGAATTCGTTGTAGTCGCCGTCGTCGTCGGTCACGGGCCGCTCGGGGTGGGGGACGGGGTCGGGTCGAGCGGGTCCGGCCGGACGCCGAGGACGGCGACCCCGCCGAACGTGCCGAGGCCGGCCCGGAAGTAGGACTCCGGCTTCCAGTACCAGCCGTCCTGGCCGAACCGGCTCCCCCACGACCCGAGGGTCCAGACGCCCCACCCGCGGCCGTCAAAGAACTCCAGCTCCCCAATCTGGGCGGTGGCGTGTCCGCCCTCGGTGTGGCCGGAGAACTCGCCGAGCCGGCCGAGCGAGTCCGGGGTGTAGTTCCGCCCGCACCAGATGCCGGTGAAGCACGGAACGGCGGACAGGGTCAGGCTGGCTAGCTCGTCGAAGGTGCGGAACACCAGGCAGCGGTCGGCCCGGAACCGGGCGGCCTCGGCGTCGGCCCCGTCCGGGAACCGGCGGCGGTCGATCGCCCCCGGCCCGACGGTGGTCCGCAGGCAGACCCCGCCGGCCTGGAGCTGGTCCATCGCGTCGTCGATCATCGCCCCGTTGTCGGTGCCGGGGACGATGATCTTGCCGTACACGTAGGTCGGGGACAGTTCGACCAGCTCGTGCCCGGTGTTCGCCAGGTTGACCGCCGCGGTCATGGCGGCGGCGGCCCCGTGCCCGCAACAGCTCGACTGGCGGGCCTGGTCCCACCGCCACGGCATCCGGGACCGGACCCCGCCGCCCTTCCGCGGCCAGTCGGCCCGGGGGACGAGCGGGATCGCGGCCAGGGCTTGCTCGGCGGCGGCCAGCTTGAACTGGTTGGACGGCAGCAGGCCCATGCCCACCACCGTCCCGTCGGCCAGGACGCCCTGGTCGATACTGTTGGCCGTGGTCCGGACCTTCATGGCGTGCCCCCGGTGCCAAGTTCTGGCGTCACCGCCCCTTTGCCCACTCGATCAGTTTGTCGGCCGTCTCCGGGACGGTCGTCGAGCCGCGGACCAGCCCGCGGGACGGCCCCTCGCCGGTCATGGCGACCACCCACGGCCCGGACGACCCGTCCGGGACGTGCTTCAGGAACGGCTTGGCCCGCGCCCCGTTGTCCGGGCCGCCCAGGTCGAACACCTCGGCCTCGTGCCCGCCGGCCTTGAGCCAGCCGTGGAAGTCGTCCGACCCGATGACCCGCTGCTGGGCCGGGGCCGACACCGCCCGGTCCACCAGGAAGACGAAGTACAGCTTGCCGCCGGCCGGCGGCTTGACCGGGTCCGGCTTCGGATCGACCTTCGGGTCCACCGGGGCCGGCATCCCGTCGCCGATCACGACCCAGAACTCGGCCGCCGTCTGCTCGCCGGTGGCCCCGGCGGCCACCGCCGTCACCTTGTACCGGCCCGACTTGACCCCGGACACCGGCAGGAGGAAGCGGCGGGCGTCCTTCAGCTCGTCGGACGGGAACGGGCTGATCGCCGGGTCGGCGACGTAGAAGACGGACACCGCGTCCGTCTTCGGGGTGAACCGGACGTACCCGCCGACCGGCCTCACCTCGACCGGGATGTCCAGGGCGGGCGGAGCCGCCTGACCGGCCGCGGATACCGCGAACACCGCCAGGGCGGCAAGCGGACCATGTCTCAGCCCCATCGGGACGCCTCTTGTCGTGGACAACCCCGCCATGCGGCTTCGGGATCGCGGTCAGCCCGGCTGGTTCCTGCTGCGATCGAGGGCGGCCTGCTCGGCGGCGTCGTGAGCCCGGCTCGCCTGCTCGGCCGCCTCGTGAGCCCGGCTCGCCTGCTCGGCCGCCTCCGCCTTTTCGGCGTCGGCCGGGTCGCCGGTCAGCTCGGCCACCTTCCGTAACGCCTGGGCGAGCTGCCGTTTCTTCGTCCCCAGCCGGCCGTTCACCAGCCCGTGTATCTCGTCGAGCTTCTCGGCGGTCTGGGCCGTCGTCACCTTCAGCTCGTCGGCCACCACCGCGCTGGCCACGGCGGCGCGCTCGGCCTTCGCGGCGATATCCGCCCGCTCGGCCGACGCCTCCCGGCTCGCCGTCCGGGCCTGCTCCGCCCGGACGGCGATCCAGGCCGTCAGGGCGGTCCCGATCATGGTGATGACGGCCATAAGGACCTGCGTGGTGTTAGCGTCCAATTCCACACCCCTGGTCAGCGGTCGGTATCCCGCCAAATCTTGGCACCGCCGCAAGGTCACGCCGGCATTCTACGGGTTACCACCCGGATGACCGTGCGGTCGATCAGTTCGATCTCGACGACCTCCCGGTATTCCAGCGGCACCGGCGGCAGTGGCGGCAGCGGGGGCACGGGCGGCACCGGGGGCACCGGGGGCACCGGCGGGATAGGCGGCGGCGGAACCGGAGGAACCGGGACGCCGAGGGTGACGACGCTGACGATCGTGGCCAACCGGTCGCCGGTGACGAAGCCGACCCGCGTCGCCCCGGCCAGCTCCTCGGGCACGAATTCGTAGGCCGCCGTCCCGACGACGGCGAGGGCAGCCTCTTCGACCGTCCGGTCGTGGCCGCTCACGGCGACCGTGACCCGCAGCCCCGCCGGCGTCGTGTAGGTCAGGGTCGAGACCCCGGCGGCGTGGGTCAGCGTGTACGGGCCGCAGGCCCACCAGTGGGTCTGGCACGCCCGCCTCCCGAACGGGTCGGCCAACGCCGCCGCGACGGCCGCGTCGTACACCCCGTACCGAACGGCGTCGGACGGCGGCCGGATCGGCACGAGGGTAAAGCTGTCGGTGACGGTCACCCGCGACAGGTCCGGCGACCACGCGACGGACCGCGCCGCCGACCCGCAGTCCCCGGCCCGGTTCCACGGGCCGGCGATCGGCCGGCCGCCGGTCGCCCCGGACGACCGATCCTCCAGGCTCGGCATGCCGTACACCAGCACGCTGTTCTTCACGGTTCCGCTGACACCCGTCGGGCCGTACCCGATCAGGTGATCGACCGCCCACCCGCCGCCGGCCCACAGCCGGATTCCGCCGACCTCGGCCCCCTCGTGGTCCAGGCCGGTGTTCGGGAAGGTGAACTGGTGCAACAGCCGGCCGGCGGCCCGGACGATCGTCGAACCGCCGGCCTGGACCACCCCGTCCTGGACCGGGGCTTCGGCCGCCGACTCGTGGTCCCGTGGGTCGTACCCGAGCAGCAGCGGCCGGTACAGCTCGTACCAGTACCCGCCCGGGTAGGCGGTCGGTTCCTTGCCCTCGGTCAGCTTGCGGAGCACCCACCGACACCGGGCGGCGGTGTCGGCCGGCAGGACGTAGCCGGCCAGCAGGATTCCCAGCAACGACACCCACCGGTGGACGGCCACCCGCCGCCGGTCGTCCCCCTGCACGTCCCCCCACTGGCACTCGTCGGCGTAGTCCGGGGTCAGGGTGACCGGCAGCCAGTCCGCCACCGCGACGGCCAGCGGGGCCGCCCACGGGCACTTGTCCGGCCCGAGTCTCGCGGCCGCGTAGAAGAGGAGCTGCAAGGTGCCCAGGTTGTAGACCGACGACTCCACCCACTCGCCGCGGGCCGCCCGGCGGCAGTACCCGGCCACCGCGTCCAGCCACGCCGGCGGCGGGGCCGCCGTCGGGTCGCCCAGCACGTGGGCCGCCAACAGGCAGCCGAGGGCGTGGCCGACCGTCTCGTCCGAGTCGGCGGTCCGGGTGCCCCACTTGTCGGCCGCGTCGGTGCCCTTCGTCAGGGTGACCCAGCGGCGGAGTTCGGCCGCCCACTCCGCCCGCTCGTCCGCCGTCAGCGCGTCCTGGATCCGGCCGAACAGGTCGGCCATCAGGATCAGGTCTTCGCGGGTGGCGTTCCGGGAGGAGACCGCCCGCCCCGGGCCGACCACCCGCAAGTACCCCAGCGCCGTCCGGGCGGTGGTCCGGGCGTAGGCCGGGTCGCCGGTCCGCTCCCACAGGTAGAGCGACCACTGGCCGACCTCCCCGTACTCGACGGCCGCCGTGTCGGCGAACCGCCGCGCCAGGGCGGCCCACGGGTGCGTCAGGGGCAGGTCGGCGAGCGGCATCGGCTTCTCCGGGGGCGTCGCCCACATTGTACCAGACCGACAAGAAGGTTTGGCCGGTCAGGCGGTGTAGTCGAGACAGCCCGAACACGCCCGGCCGGCGAGCGTGGACGGCACCCGGGAGACGCGGCCGTACCGTGTGCAACCCCTGGCGTGTCGATCCTCACCCTGCCAGCACTCGGCCAGGACATCAAGTTCGTACCGGCACGGCGGGCGGGCTGTGACCTTCGGTGTGACGGTCACACCGCCCGGCAGCGGCCCGCCGAGGTCGGCGGCGGTGACGCCGAACAGCGGCCCGTACCGCGACTCGTGCTTGCGGACGAGCCGGCAGTCGGTACAGGTGCCACACCCGTCACCACAGCGGAGGACGCGGCGAGTCACGGAGGGTCCTCGGAGACGGTGACCGGGTAGGTGAAGTCCAGGCTGTCGTTGGTGACGACCCCGACATCCCCGGCGGCGTAAAACGGGTCGCACACGACATCCGAGTCGATCAGCCCGCCGTAGACGTTAGACCCGATAGCGTCGCCGAACGCGGCGTTCCTGTACCCCGGAATAGAGAGATCGTAGAGCGGCAGACAGTACGGGCCGCACTCGCCGTCCAGTTGGTTCGCGGACGTAAGGTATCCGCGGAGGAACAGCACCCGGCGGCCGTTCTCGCCCGTGGGGTCCACACAGACGAGTTCGAGCCCGCGTTGCTCCGTCGGGTTGTAAGTGAGGGCGCTGAACCCTTGTCCGGCGTACCCAGCCCGGCCGCACACCCCGCCCCGGTCTCCGCACACCCGGGCGGCCAGATAGATGGTCTGGCCGCCAGCCAGGAGGGTCAGGCCGGGGTCGAAGTCGAATTGCACCGTCAGTCCGGCCAGGATGTCGAACGGCCAGCCGGCTCCGATCCCGGTGGGCGTGCCGAACGTGGCGTACAGCGTAGGGGGCATGACCAGCCGGGTCGGGCAGCAACTCCGGCAGCACGCACACGGCCCCTTGTTGGTAACGACCGGGCCTGGCATCAGGACACCGTCAGGTCGCGGGCGGAGAAGGTGACGGTGGTGGCCGTCTCGATCAGGTCGCCACCGACACAGGAGTACCGGTATAAGACCACGGGCGCGTCGTTGAGAGCCCCGCCCGGCCCGCCCGGGTGGATGTCGTACAGTTTGTAGCTCAAAGGCACGACCACCGACTTCGACATCCGCACCACCCGGCCGACCGGGACGACGGTCGGCCCCTCCTCCGACGGCGGGCAGTAGGCGTTGGAGGTGCCGGTCAGCGGCGGGTCGGCATCCTCCCAGACGTAGGTGGTGGTGTTCAGCACCTTCTGCTTCCAGGAGTGGGCACCGCCGGCGTTGGCCGTGATTTCGGCGTAGAACTCCTCCCGCGGAGCGAGCGGGTTGAGCAGCTTGTACAGCCCCTCGCCGGCCGGCGTCGCCCACACCCGCATGCCGACCCGGAGGCCGGTCGGGTGGGTGGGGTGAAACTGGTCGTCGAACGTGCCGACCCCGCCGCCGAGACTGTCACCCAGGTAGTAAACGCCGCTGGAGTTCAGCTCCAGTTTGCGGAACGCCCACCGGTACGTCACCGGGTCGATGCCGGTCAACTCCACCAGGAACCCGCCACCACCGCCCCCGCCGCCGGCCGGGGTGCCGAGCCAGTCGTCGGTCAGCGGGAGGCGATTGACCTTGACCGTGTCGCCGAGGGCGACGGTGCCGAACGCGGTCGGGGTGACGGCGAACCCGGAGTCGGCGTTGGGGGCGTCGGACCGGACGCCGGCCGCGGAAAACGTCACCTCGGTCCACCGGTATCGCAGGCCGCCGGTCACGACCGACGGGACGGTGGCCACCCGGCCGAACTGGGCCGGGTCCGGCGAGTCGCCACCGGTCAAGAGCTGGCCGCCGACCCGGACCCGCTGCTCGTTCGGCCGGTAGAAGGGGTGCGTCACGTCGGCCTCACAAACACCTTGTTAAGGTCGGTGTACGAGAACAGGGGCTCGCTGGCCGGGGTGACCGTCCCGGCCGCGTCCGGCCGGCCGGCCGGATACCACAGGTTGTTCTCCCGCCACGGCATCAGGTTGTGCCCCCGAACGCTCCGCCCCGGCTGCCCGTCCGCGATCCCGCGGGGCGGGTCGAAGTACGCCAGCCGCATGGTCACGTCGCACAGCAGGGACGACACCCCGGCCGTCCGCACCGGCGACGGGTAGATGCGGATCGCCGGCGGGTCGAACCGGATCGTCCCGCGGGCGAACTGGCCGAGGAACAGGGCGTCGTTCAGCTTGTTCTGGGCGGCGTACAGGTTGGCCGGGATGAACCCGACGGCGATGTACTCGTAGGGCACCCACTTCCAGGTGAACTCGTAGGCGATCTGGGAGACGATGGTGCCGAACGGGGCGCGGAACGACTGCCCCGCCGCGCCGCCGGCCGGCCCGCCGGTGCCCGAGTTGTCGTAGGCGTACTTGAGTATCCCCTTGCCGCCCTCGGCTGCCAAGAATTGGCTGCTCGGGGTCATGGACACGTAGGTGTTGCGGTAGACCTCCTCCTCGGGCCGGAGGATTTCGGCGTCCTCGTAGAACTGCCACGGGTAGCCGGTGAAGGCGATGGTGAACCGGGCCAGCTTGTACCGGGCGGTCCCGGGGCTGTTGGGCAGGCCGGCGACGAACGTCTTGCCGCCCTCGTACCGGACGCCGACGTGACTGATCCGGTTGGCCCGCATCCACGACCAGTACGGGTGGACGATCGGGTTGATCCGCTTGAGCCGGTTGGTCGTCTCGTCCACCCACGCCACCCCCAGCACGTAGGGGAGGAACAGGTAGCGGTTCTCGTAGGGTACGTCGATGACCAGGGTGCTTTCGTGCTGCTCGACCGAGAAAACGTCGTTCCACGGCGAGTAGTTGGCCACCCGCTCCCGCCACTCCTTCCCCAGCCGGTCGAGGGTCGCCCTGTCCCGCAGCGGGAAGTCGATGGCCGCCGCCCCGGCCGGGGCACCGACCGCCGCGGCCGCGGCGGCCCCGGCCGCGGCCAGGGAGTTCTGGGCC
>JAIEQO010000166.1 GCA_019747655.1 Gemmataceae bacterium
CGCCAGGACCGGTGAGGCCTGCCATTACGTTCTCGCGGCAGGCCTCACCGGTCCTGGCGGACCGCTCGACCCGCCCTACGAGGGCTCGCACTCCCGCATGTACCGGATGCTCTCCCGGGCGATGGTGTCCGGGTCGGGCGAGTAGTCGAACACCTCGACCGACACCCAGCCGGTGTAGTTCGCGTCCCGCAGGGCGCGGAAGATCGGCCGGAAGTCGGTCGCCCCGAACCCCGGGCCGCGGAGGTTCGGGTCGTTGGCGTGGAAGTGGTGCAGGTCGGCGGCGTTCGCGCGAATCACGTCCCGGGTCGGCTCGGGCTCGGCCGACATGGCCTTCACGTCCAGGTGCAGCCGGACGCGGGGGTGGGCCAGCCGGCGGATGAGGGCGACGGCCTCGGCCGCGGTGTTCAGGAAATTCGTCTCGGCCGGGGTGAGCGGCTCCAGGCAGAGGGTGACGCCGGTGTCGTCGAGGACCCGCAGACAGTGTGACAGTGTGTCGGCGGCGCGGGCTTCGCCGTCGGCCTTCGTCACCCCGGCCGGCAGGTTCCGCTGGGCCGGCGACCCGAGGACGAGGAGGTCGCCGCCGAGGTCGGCCGCCGCCCGGGCGAGGTCGGCCAGGTACTCGCCGGTCCGCTTCCGGACCGCCGGGTCGTCGCCGGTGAGGTGGAACCCCTCGGTCTTGGCGAGCAGCCAGTGTAGACCGATGATCCGCACCCCGGCGGCCTCGGCCTGCTGCCGCAGCTCGGCCCGGCGGGCGGCCGGCACGTCGGTGATCCGCGGGGCCAGGGTGAACGGGGCCACCTCCAGCCCGGCGTACCCCAACTCGGCCGCCCGCCCGCACACCCGCGCGTGGTCCCACCCGCCGAACGTCTCGTTGCAGATGGCGTACATCATTCGGGAAGTTTCGAGTTTCGAGTTTGAAGTTTCGAGTTTCAAGTTCTTATCAGCCGCGTCGGCCACAGGTCGGGCGGTCGCGGCACACTCGAAACTTCAAACTCGAAACTCGAAACTCGAAACTACGGGATCGTGACCTCCCGCCGCCGGCCGTTCGGGTCGGTCGGGTCGTAGACGGTCAGCTTGGCCGACTTCAGCTTGCCGGCGGCGTCCCGGAACTCGGCCGGGGTGTTGACCGGGTTGCCGTTCACCTCTTTGACGGCCCACCGGCCCTCGCCCAGGGCCTTGAACTTGGCCGCCGCCGGGCCGCCGGGGACGACCTCCCGGACCAGCACCCCGGCCGGGACCCCGGCGTCCCGGCGCCCCAGGGCCAGGACGCTGGTGTACTCGACCCGCAGCCCGAGGACCGGCTCCGGCCGGACCGACGCCAGCCAGGGGACCTCGTTGCGGTACTTGGCCACCCGGACCGGGAGGGTGAGCGACTCGCCGCCCCGCCGGACCTCCAGGTCGATCGTGTTGCCGGCCAGGGCCGTTCCGACGTACTGAAGGAGGTCCTCGTACACGTTCGCCGGGTAGCCGTTGATCCGGACGATCCGGTCGCCCCGGCGGAGCCCGGCGGCCGCCGCCGGGCTCAGGTGCGTGACCTCCATGGCCAGGACCCCGCCCTCCTGGGCCGATTGGGGCAGCACCCCGAGGAACCCATACTCCACTTCTTCTCCCCGGCGGAGGGCGTCCACCACCCGGCGGAGGTTGGCGTCGAACGGGAGGGCCCGGGCCGGGTCGCCGGCGGCCGCGACGGTGGTGGTCAGCCCGGCCAGCTTGCCGTCCAGGGTGAGCAGGGCGGCCCCGCTGCACCCCGGGTCGGCCCGGGCGTCGAGTTCGAGCACCGGGCCGTACTGGTACACGCTCCGGGCGGCGTCGAAGTTGGCCTCGGGGCGGGGCCGGTGGACCCCGGCCACGACCGCCAGCCCGCCGGCGGCTTTACCCCCCCCGGGGACGGGCGGCCCGGCCGCGAGGAGTAGCCGCCCGGGGACGAGGTTCGGGAACTCGTCGGCCCGCCCGCCGGGGAGCCGGACATCGGCGAACGGGAGTGCCTTCAGCCCGGCCGGCGGGGTCTGGAGTTTGAGGACGGCCAAGTCGCTCCGCCCGTCGGCGGCGTGGATGTCGGCGTATGACCCGCCGGCCGGGAGGTGGACGTAGATTTTCGTCGCGCCGTCGATCGTGTGGTAGTTGGTCAGGACCAGCCCGGCCGGGTCGATGACGACCCCGCCGGCGGCCCCGTGGTCGGCGACGGCCCGCGGGTCGGCCAGGTCGAGCCGGGCGGCCAGTTCGGCCCGGGCCGGGGACGGGTCGGCCTTCAGGGACGCCTTGCGGTCGAACCCGCCGAGCTGGCCGGGGTGGGCCGGCGGGGCGGCCGGTTTGGGGTACTGGTCGCTCCGTGAGACGACCACCGCCCCGACCGCCGCCCGGGCGGCGGCGTGGGCCGCGACCAGCTTCTTCTCCAGCGCCTCCAGCTCGTCCTGGGTGTCCGGCTGGGCGGCCGCGGGCGCGGCGCAGAGCAGGACGGCGGTGAGCGCGGGGAGCAGACGCATGGCCGGCCCGGCGAGTCGGGGGAGGGGTGTTGTAAGCCCGGGCGGCGTGATGTGTAGGGTGGGTCGGAATGACCCCTCCCCCCGGCCCCCTCCCCCACGGGGAGAGGGGGAGCAAGCCCCGAGCCGTCGGGCCCGGTCACGCCCCCCGCTCGCCGGCTTCCCGCGCCGCCCGGACGTAGGCCGCGAAGTTATCCACCGGGGTGCCCTTGTCGACCCCGTGGTTCAGGTTGACGATGTGGCGGTTCCCGCCGCCGGCCCGGACGCACGCCCGGACGGCCTCGGTCACTTGGTCCGGGGTGCCGGTCCGCAACACCTCCTCGTCCACATTCCCTTGAAAGACGAGGTCCGTGTAGTCCCGGCGGGCGGCCGCGAGGTCGTGCCGGCTACCGAGGCTGACCACCTCGGCGCCGGCCGCGGCCATCCGGTCGTGGTACGGCCCTTCCTTCACGAACAGGATGCGGGGGACGCCCGTGGCGGCGGCCAGGATGCGCCGGTGGTGCGGCTGGGCCCAAGAGTCGTACTCGGCGGGGGTGAGCATCCCGGCCCACGAGTCGAAGAGCTGGTACAGGTCGGCCCCGTCGGCGACGAGGGTGCGGAGGAAGCCGACCGTGGCCGCGGACAGCTTGTCGAGCAGGCCGGTCCAGACGGCCGGCTGTTCCGCGGCGAAGCGGCGGGTGGCGGCGATGTCCTTGCCGGTGCCGATGCAGTAGGTGGCGACGGTGAACGGGGCCCCGGCGAAGGCGATCACCGGCAGCTCGCCCCGCAGTTCGTCCTTCACCCGCTTGAGCAGGTCGCGGATGTGTTGGTACGTCGCAGGGTCCGGGTCGGCGGTGAGCCGATCGAGGTCGGCGAGCGTCCGTACCGGGCGGTCGGGGACTGGGCCCGCCCCGGGCTTGAGGGCGAACGGCAGCCCCATCGAGTAGGGGAGGGTGGTGATGTCGTAGAAGAGGATGATGGCGTCGACGCCGAACCGGCGGGGGCAGAGCGACGCGGCCGCCGACCGCTCGACATCGGCCGAGAACTCGTAGAACCCCAGGCCGTCGCGGACCCGGCGGAACTCCGGGTCCCACCGCCCGGCCTGCCGCATGGCCCAGACCGGCGGCCGGTCGACGGCCTCCCCGCGGGCCGCCCGGACGAGCAGGTGTTCCGGCATCAGAGGGTCCCGGTGGCCCCGGCCGCCGCGGCCGGCTTCACCCCAACATACAGGGTGGCGACGCCGAAGGTGAACGGCCGGTAGGTCACGTCGATGAGGCCGGCGGCCCGGAGCTTGGCCGCCAGGGCGTCGTAGTCCGGGAACCGCAGCACGCTTTCGGGCAGGTAGCGGTAGGCGTTCTCCCGGCTGCCGGTCAGCAACTGGCCGATCCGCGGCAGGACGTGCCGGAAGTAGGCCGTGTACACCCGGGCGAAGAGTCGATTCCGCGGGCGGGAGAACTCCAGCACCGCCACCCGCCCGCCGGGCTTCGCCACCCGCACCATCTCGGCCAGCCCGCGGTCCGGGTCGGTGACGTTCCGCAGCCCGAACGCCACCGCGACGAGCTGGAACGTGTCGTCGGCGAACGGTAGCGATTGGGCGTCGGCCTCGACGAACCGGATGCGGTCGCCGGCCCCGGCTTTCGCCGCCTTTTTGCCGGCCAGTTCCAGCATCTCCGGGCTGAAGTCGGCCCCGACGATCGGGACCACCCGCTTGGCAGCCCGGTCGTAGGCCAGGGCCAGGTCGCCGGTGCCGGTGCAGAGGTCAAGGATCGGGCCGGCCGACGCCGGGCCGGGCGGGACGAGTTTGGTGGTCCGCCGCCGCCAGTGCTTGTCGACGTTCAGGCTGAGCAGGTGGTTGAGGAAGTCGTACCACGGGGCGATCTGGCCGAACATCCGCTGGATGCGGGCCTCCCCCTTGTCGAGCAATTCGGCTGGCGGCACGGCGAACACCCGATGACGGACCACGGCGGACGGCCCGCCGTCGGTTTATAACCTGAACCGGAGCCCGGCCCGGGGGACAACCGGCCGGCCGCCCCCGCGAGGACGCCCGCCGTGCTGGACCGGAACACGTTCGTGGTCAAGGAGCGGGTCAAGCTGGTCTCGAACTCGAACACCTACGACATCCTGGACGGGGAGTCGGGCGAGGTGCTGGGGACGGCCGAGGAGCGGATCGGGACGCTCGTGCAACTGGCCCGGTTCTTCATCAGCAAGCACCTGATGCCGACCCGGGTGGAGGTCCGGGAGAAGCCGGACGACGCGCTCGTCTTCACCATCCGCCGGGGGGCGTACATCTTCAAGACCCGGGTGGAGGTCCACGACGCCCAGGGCGAGCTGGTCGGGTCCTTCAAGAGCAAGTTCTTCACCATCAGCGGCGGGTTCCACATCTACGACAAGGACGGCCGGCACTTCGCCGAGATCAAGGGGAAGTGGCTCGGGTGGGACTACCGGCTGGTGACGCCCGACGGCAGCCTGGAGATGGGGAGGGTGTCGAAGAAGCTCGGGGCGATGGGGCTGGTCAAGGAGTTCTTCACCTCGGCCGACACCTACGCCGTCAGCATCAACCCCGAGATGGAGGAGGAGCCGCTGGCCAAGATGCTGATCCTGGCCGCCGCCCTGGCCATCGACACGATCTACAAGGAAGAGTCCCGGACGGTCGACCTCGGCGGGCTCGGGGAGTAGGAGTACAACACGGGGCCGCTGATGACGCAGACTTCGGCGCAGATGAGGCCGGATTAGAACGACATCAATCTTCCGATCTGCGTTCCATCTGCGTCCGCCGATCTGCGTCATCAGCGGCCCCGTCTTCTGTTTTTTCGGGAGGCGCCAATGATCACCGCGGACGGCTGCCGGGCCCGGCGGCAGCGGCTCCTCGACCGGCTGAAGCCGGCCGGCCCGGTCGTCTTGGCCGACCCGAACCATCTCCGGTACTTCGCCAACTTCGCGGTCGAACCGATCAGCCACGGGGCCGGGTTCGGCGGGCTCTTGGAGATCCGACCCGACGGCCACAGCACCATCACCCACGACAACAAGCTGCCGAAGTCGATCGAGGCGGCCCACGTCGACGAGCGGAAACCGGTCGAGTGGTACACCGGGCAGGCCCCACAGACCGGGCCGCGGGCGGACGTACTCCGGCCGGCCGTGGTGGCCGCCGGGGGCCGCATCCACGACGCCCTCGACGACGCCGACGCCCACCGCCTGTACGCCGTCACGGCCGACCTGCGCCGGCGGAAGGACCCGGACGAACTGGACCAACTCCGGGCCTGCATGACGGCCACCGACGTCGGCCACGCCTGGGCCCGGGCCAACGTCAAGCCGGGGATGGCCGAACTGGACGTGTACGCCGGGGTGTGCCGGGCGATCTACGCCCACCTCGGCGAGTGGGCGCTCGTCTACGGCGACTTCACCGTGGCCGACGGGACGAAGCGGGGTGGGCCGCCGACGCCGCACGTCCTGGCCGCCGGGGAGACGTTCATCATCGACTACTCGGTCGTCCTCCGCGGCTACCGCAGCGACTTCACCAACACGCTCGTGGTCGGAGGGCAACCGACCGCGGACCAGAAACGCATCTTCGACCTGTGCGTCGGGGCGATGCGGGCCGGGGAGGGGCGGTTGAAGGCCGGGGCGACCTGCCAGACGGTCTACGACGCCGTGCGGGGCGTGTTCGAGGCGGCCGGCATGGCGGACCACTTCCCGCACCACGCCGGCCACGGCATCGGGCTCGAACACCCCGAGGCCCCGTTCCTGGTCCGGCACTCGACGGAAACGCTGGCCGCCGGCGACGTGGTGACGCTCGAACCCGGCCTGTACATCCCCGGCGTCGGCGGCGTCCGGATCGAGAACAACTACCTGGTGACGGACGCGGGCTACGAGCGGCTGAGCGGCCACGTCATCTCGCTGACGTGATCCGTACGTGCCAGCAAGCTTTTCCTTTTTTGGTTCCCATTCGGAGCGTGGCGCCCTCCACTCCGTAGCCCCGCGTCGTCCGTAGTAGACGGTTGACTTACATCCGCTAAGTGCGTATAAGGGTATGTGGGTATACCTTCCGTAACCTACAGGGTACACCTGTGGAACACGTGTCGCGACGTGGGGCGATCGGGATGGTAGCTGCCGGGGCCGTTCTCGCCAGCGGGTCCGAGGCCAGGGCCGAGCATCGGCCGCCCAAGCTGTGGCACACCTGGGTCTGGCTGGATCCCGAGCAACATGCGCACCGGTTCACGATCGAGGACCTCGGGTCGGGGGCGTTCAAGCTGAAGGATCACACCGGGCAGACCGGCACGGCCACCTTCAACCGCGACCTGAACAGATTCGATGTCGTCGAGGGGCCGCTCAAGGGTTACGGCTTTCACATCCCGGAGTTCAAGCAGTTCGTCCTCGTAACCAAAACCGGGTCGATTGCTTTGTATAAAGAGAGCTTGAACTGACGTGGAGACGGCAGGCCTCGCCGGTCCTCCGGACCGGCGCGACCCACCCTACTTCAAGCTCTTGATCTCGATGTCCTTGAAGTGAATCTCGGTCCCCTCGCTCTGGAGGGCGATGCGGCCCTTCGTCAGGTTGCCCTTCGCCCCGCCGTTCACCACCTTGCCGTTCACCGCCACCGTGATGTCGCCGCCCTGGCAGGTGATCTCGTACCGGTTCCACTCGCCGAACGGCTTCTCGACGGCCTCGTCCTTCGGCGACCGCCAGATGTGGCGGTTGGTCTTGTCGGCCGCGTCCCGGCGGTCGGCCGGCACGTCCAGCTTCACCTCGGCGGCGGTTTGCAGCCACAGGTCGCCGGCCCGGCCGCTGCGGAGCTGCACCTCGATGCACACCGGCCAGACGGTGTCGCCCTTTTGGCAGTGGACGAGGACGCCGCTGTTGCCGGCTTTCAGCTCCTTCGGGTAGCGCCACTTCAGCCGCAGCGTGTAGTCGCCGTACTCCTTGTCGGTGACGAGGTAGCCGGTCGGCTTGCCGGTGCCGCGCAGCTCGCCGTCCACGACCGACCAAGAATTTTTCGGGTCGAAGGCAGCCGTCGGGCCGTCCTTCTGGGCCCGGCCGAACGCCTTCCAGCCGGCGAAGTCCTTGCCGTTGAAGAGCGGGGTGAAGCCGTCCCGGTCGTCCGCCGGTGCGGCAGCGATCAGGAGGGCGAGGGCGGCCGGAGCGAGGACGAGGCGCATGGGGAGTTCCTGGGACCGCGGCCGTCCCGGCCGCATCGGCACAAGCCCAGGAAGCGGCCGGGACGGCCGCAGTCCCAGGGGTCAGCCGAACAGTTTCGTCACCGGCTGCCCGGTCACCACCCGCTGCGGTCGGCTGGTCAGGTCGTCGTAGTGGGTGTCGGCCGGGACGCCGAGGGCGTGGAACAGCGTGGCCGCGAGGTCGCCGGGCGTGACCGGGTTCTCGGCCGGGTAGGCGGCCCGGGCGTCCGACCGGCCGTACACCGCCCCCGGCGCCACCCCGGCCCCGGCCAGCACCACCGAGTAGCACCCGCCCCAGTGCTTCCGGCCCGGCGTCGTCCCGACGAAGTTCTTCTCCTTGGCCACCAGCGGGGCCCGGCCGAACTCGCCCATCACGCACACCAGCGTCTCTTTCAACAGCCCGCGCTGGCCCAGGTCTTCAAGGAAGACCGAGACCGTGCGGTCGAAGCTCGGCAGGAGCGGGTCCTTGAGCGTCTCGAAGATGTCGTTGTGGGTGTCCCAGCCGTACTCGTCGGGGTCCTCGGGGTGGTCGTCCTGGCCGCGGATGCCGTGGGCCAGGAACGCCGTCACCCACGGCACCCCGGCCTCGACCAGCCGCCGGGCGGTCAGGGCCGCCTGCCCGCAACGATCCCGGCCGTAGCGGTCGCGGAGCTTTTGCGGCTCGCGGTCGAGGTCGAACGCCGACCGGACGACGGGCGTGTTCATCAGCTCGACGGCCTGCCGGGCGAGCCCGGCGAAGTCGGCGTCGGGCACCCGCGTGTCGAGCCCGCCGGCCAGCTTGCGGCGGTCGGCGAGCCGATCCGGGGGCACGTCGGCCGGCAGGTCGAGGCCGGCGAGGAGGCGGTCGAGTTCGAGCGGGTTGCCGACCTCGAACGGCTCGAACGCCCGGCCGAGGAACCCGCCGAACTGCCCCGGCGACTCCTCCCGCGGGGCGAGGAGCGGCCCGTTGACGTGGACGGCCGTGTGCGGGAACAGCTTGGCCGGCCGGACCCGCTTGAGGACCGCCCCGAGGGCCGGGAAGTCGGTCGGCCGGGGCGGCGGGTTGGACGACTTCCGCGGGTGGTGCCGGCCGGTCAGGGCGAGGTAGCAGGCCGACCCGTGGTCGAGGTCGTCGTGCGTCATCGTCTTGACGACGGCGTACTTGTCGGCCAGGGCAGCGAGCTTCGGCAGGTGTTCACAGAGCCGCAGGCTCGGCACTTTCGTGGGGATACTGCCGAACGCCCCGCGGACCTCTTCCGGGGCGTGGGGCTTCGGGTCCCAGCTTTCGAGCTGGCTCTGGCCGCCGCTGGTGAACAGTACCACGACCGACTTGGCCCGGCCGAACCCCGGCCCGCCGGTGGGGGTGGCAGCGCGGCCGAGGGTCGGCAGCCCGAGCAGGGCGGGCAGCCCGAGCCGGAGCCAGTCCCGGCGGGACGGCGGCCGACCGGCCGGACCGAGTTGTGCGACAAGGCGGGGCATCCAGAATCTGCACAGGCCTCCCGGCCTGTGCCACCGAGTCATTTGGTGGCACAGGCCGGGAGGCCTGTGCTCCCCCCCATTATGCCTCCGGACCGGACCGGCCGCCATATACTCTCCGCATGTTGTTCGGGCAGATCACCATCGTCGGGGTCGGGCTGATCGGCGGGTCGGTCGGGCTGGCGGCGAAGGCTCGGGGCGTCGCCAAGCGGGTGGTCGGGATCGGCCGCGACCGGGTGTGCCTCCACCGGGCCGTCCTCCGCGGCGCCATCGACGTGTTCAACGTCGACTTCGAGCGCGGGATCGCCGACGCCGACCTGATCGTCGTCTGCACCCCGGTCGATCAGATCGCCGCCGTCATCCGGGAGGCCGCCTTCCGCTGCGGTGCCGGGACCGTGTTCACCGACGGCGGCAGCACCAAGAAGGGGATCGCGGAAGCTGTCGGCAAGCTACCGCCGGGGGTCCACTTCGTCCCGGCCCACCCCCTCGCCGGGTCGGAGCGGAACGGGGTCGAGAACGCCCGGGCCGACCTGTTCGACGGCCGGCTGACCATTCTCACCCCGACGGACGGAACTGACCCGGCGGCCGTCGAGCGGGTGGAGGCGTTCTGGCGGGCGCTCGGGTCGCGGGTCGTCCGGATGTCCGCCGACGAGCACGACCGCGTACTCGCCACCACGAGTCACCTGCCACACGCGGTCGCCGCCGGGGTGGCGGGTGTCACGCCGCCCGAATGGCTGACCCTCTCCGCCGGCGGGTTCCGCGACGTGACCCGGATCGCCGGCGGCGACCCGTGGCTGTGGGCCGCGATATTCGAGGCCAACCGGGACGCCGTCCTGGCGGCTCTGGACCGGTTCACCGACCGACTCGCCGAGTTTCGGCGGCTCCTCGAGAACGGCGACCGCGACGGGCTGGTGGACTGGCTCGCCGACGCGAAAAGGGTGCGCGATGCTCTGGGAACTTGAGGTCCGCCCGGCCGGCCGGGACGCCGAGCGGGAGCGGGTGTGCGACGAGTTCGACCTGCTCACCCACGCCCGCCGCGGGGGCGATCTCGTCGCCGCGTCGGCCCGCGGCTACCTGCTCGAAGGCGAGCTGTCCGAGGCTGATGTCGGCCGGCTGGCCGCCGAGGTCTTGGTCGACCCGCTCGTCGAGGCCGGCGACGTGAAGCCGCTCGGGGCCCGGGGCGGCCACGCCTACACCGTGCTGCTCAAGCCGGGGGTGATGGACCCGTCGGCGCAGACGGTGCTCGACGTGGGCCGGGTGCTCGGGCTGCGGCTGACCGAGGTGCGGACGTTCCGCCGGTATTACGGCCCGGCCGCGATCGACCCGGCCGATCGGGATGTCTTGTTCCGCAAAGTACTGGCCAACGACGCCATCGAGCAGGTCGTGGCCGGGCCGGTCCGGGCCGACCACCTCGGCCTCGGCTCGGCGTACACCTTCCGGCTCGTGACGGTGCCGCTGCTCGGGCTGGACGACGCCGGGCTGGTGAAGCTCAGCAAGGAGGGGATGCTCGCACTCACGCTGGACGAGATGAAGGCGGTGCAGGCGCACTTCCGGGAGCTGGGCCGCGAGCCGACCGACTGCGAGCTGGAGACGATCGCCCAGACGTGGTCCGAGCACTGCTCGCACAAGACGCTGAAGGGGACCATCCACCTCAAGGACCACACCACCGGCGAGACCCGCACCTACAAGAACCTGCTCAAGGAGACGGTGTTCGCGGCCACCCAGGAGATCCGCCGCCGGCTCGGGGCCGACGACTGGTGCGTCAGCGTGTTCGCCGACAACGCCGGGGTGGTGATGTTCGACGACGACCACCACGTCTGCTTCAAGGTCGAGACCCACAACCACCCGTCGGCCATCGAGCCCTACGGCGGGGCCAACACCGGCCTCGGCGGGGTGATCCGGGACGTGCTCGGGACCGGCCTCGGGGCCAAGCCGATCGCCAACACCGACGTGTTCTGCTTCGCCCCGCCGGACTTCCGCCCCGAGGACCTGCCGCCGGGCGTCCTCCACCCCCGCCGAGTGATGCAGGGCGTCGTGGCCGGGGTCCGCGACTACGGCAACCGGATGGGCATCCCGACGGTCAACGGGGCCGTCCTGTTCGACGAGCGATACCTGGCCAACCCGCTCGTCTTCTGCGGTACGGTCGGGCTGTTGCCGAAGGACAAGGCGTTCAAAGAAGTTCAGCCCGGCGACCTGATCGTGGCCGTCGGCGGGCGGACCGGCCGGGACGGCATCCACGGGGCCACCTTCTCGTCGCTGGAGCTGACCCACGAGTCCGAGACGGTCAGCGGCGGGGCGGTCCAGATCGGCAACGCCATCACCGAGAAGAAGGTGCTGGACGTGCTGCTCCAGGCCCGGGACCGGGGGCTGTACACGGCCGTCACCGACTGCGGGGCCGGCGGGTTCAGTTCCGCCGTCGGCGAGATGGGGGCCGAGGTCGGTGCCGTCGTCGACCTGGAGAAGGCCCCGCTCAAGTACGAGGGATTGAGCTACACCGAGGTCTGGATCAGCGAGTCGCAGGAGCGGATGGTCCTGTCGGTCCCGCCCGGCAAGTGGGACGAGCTGCGGCGGCTCTGCGAGGCCGAGGATGTCGAGGCGGCCGTACTGGGCACGTTCGAGCCGACCGGCCGGCTGAAGCTCCGCTACGGGGGGAACCCGGTCGCTGACCTGTCGATGGCGTTTTTGCACGACGGCCGACCCCAGCAAATGCGGAATGCGGAATGGGGAATGCGGAATTCCGAACCGGTGTCTCCGTCTGCCGAATCCGCAATCCGCAATCCGCAATCCGCATTGCTCGCCATCCTGGCGAGCTACTCGGTCTGCTCGAAGGAGTGGATCGTCCGGCAGTACGACCACGAGGTCCAGGGCGGGAGCGTCATCAAGCCGCTCGTGGGGGTGGCCGACGACGGCCCGTCCGACGCCGCGGTCATTACGCCGGTGCTCGGCTCGACCGTCGGCGTGGCCATCGGCTGCGGGGTCAATCCCCGGTACGCCGACCTGGACCCGTATGCCGCCGCAGCCGCCGCCATCGACGAGGCCGTCCGGAACGTGGTCGCCGTCGGGGCCGACCCGGCCCGGACGGCCATCCTCGACAACTTCTGCTGGGGGAACGTCAATGACCCGCATGTCCTCGGGGCGCTGGTCCGCACGGCCGAGGCCTGCCGGGACGTGGCCGTCGCCTTCGGCACCCCGTTCATCAGCGGCAAGGACAGCCTGAACAACACCTACGCCGGGCCGGACGGGGTTCGCCGGGACATCCCGCACACGCTGTTGGTGTCGGCCCTCGGCCGGGTGCCGGACGTTCGCCAGTGCGTGACGATGGACCTGAAGGAGCCGGGTAACGACCTGTACCTCGTAGGCATCACCCGGGACGAACTCGGCGGCTCGCACCTGCACCTCGTCACGGGGCGGGGCGGGGGCACCCCGCCGCGGGTCGATCCGGAGCTGGCCCCGAAGCTGTTCGCGGCCGTCCATACGGCCATCACTCAGGGCCTCGTCCGGGCGTGCCACGACCTGAGCGAGGGCGGGCTGGCGGTCGCCGCCGCGGAAATGGCCTTCGCCGGCGGGGTCGGGGCCGACCTCACCGAGTTGCACGGCGGCAATCTGTCCGACGAGGCCCGGCTGTTCAGCGAGTCGCCGACCCGGTTCCTGATCGAGGCGAAGCCCGAGCACGCCGACGCCCTGCGGGCGGTTTTCGCGGACGTGCCGTGCGTGCGGGTGGGTGTCGCCACCGCCGAGCCCCGGTTGCGGGTCGCCGGGGCCAACGGCGAGTGGCTGATTTGGTTGAAGCTGGCAGAACTCAAGGAGGCGTGGCAGAAGCCGCTACGGTGGTAAGGGGTATAATGCCAAGTGGCCGGCGCCGCCTCGGCGGCGGATCGGACTAACCACAGAGTCACAGAGGACACCGAGCGGCCCCGAGCCGAGAGTTTGAATATTGATCTCGGTCTTTCTCTGCTCCGTGGTCTCTGTGACTCTGTGGTTAATCCTCCTTAACCGGTCCAACACGGGGGCCCGATCATGTCCCGGCTCGTGCTCGTGACCGGCCTCGTGGCGGGGCTGGGTACAGTCGTCCTCGTCCCGGCGGCCCCGGCCCAACCGCCGGTGAAGCTCCCGGAGCCCGGCCCCGCGCCGCCGGCGGCCGCCCCGCCGAAGGCCGACGAGGAGCTGGTCAACAAGGTCCGGGACGCGATCAAGAACGGCGTCCGCTACCTGAAGAAGCAGCAGACCCCCCGGGGCGACTGGGAGGGCATCCTGCTCAACACCCTGGCCGACATGGAGGGCGGGGCCACCGCCCTCGTCGTCCTCGCGCTGCTCAACTGCGGCGAGTCGCCGGACGACCCGGCCGTCGCCCGGGCCCTCCAGTACCTCCGCACCCTGCCGCCGAAGAAGACCTACGTGGTCGGGCTCCAGAACCTGGTGTTCCTGGAGGCCCGGCAGGCGAAGGACCTGGCCAAGATTCAGGCCAACGCCGACTGGCTGGCGGCCAAGGCCCTCGGGTACAACGGCGGGGCCGCCCCGCTCGACGGGTGGAGCTACCCCGGCAACGGCACGGCCGACAACTCGAACACCCAGTACGCCCTGCTGGGGCTGTACGCCGCCAAGCAGGCCGGGGCGTCGATCGACGACCGGCTCTGGCGGGCCATCCAGGACTACTACACCCGCACCCAGGGGAAGCCGACCCCGACCACCGGGTTCTGGCAGTACCACAACTTCGACCGCACCCCGAGCTTCACCATGACGGTGGCCGGGGTGTGCGGCCTGCTGATCGCCCGGATGGGGCTGGACCAGCCGGCCCAGGGGCTCGACCCGGCCACCGGGGTGGCGGCCGACTGCGGGAAGTACGACGAGAGCGGGCCGACCGCCCGGGGGATGAACTGGATCGGGGCGAACTTCAACTTCGAGCAGGGCAAGTCGATCTTCTACAACGTGTACGGGATCGAGCGGCTCGGGCGGCTGTCCGGCCGGCGGTTCATCGGCACCCACGACTGGTACCGGGAGGGGTGCGAGTACCTGGTCAAGGCCCAGGACCCGCAGACCGGGGCCATCGCCAAAGGCCGCGGGATCGACGGGTCGGACGTGATCTCGACCGCGTTCGGGCTCCTGTTCCTGTCGAAGGGCCGGACCCCGATCCTGGTCAGCAAGTTCGCCTGGGGCGAGTTCCGGGACAACGGCGGCGGGACGTTCGCCGAGCTGGGCGGCCCGGACGGGGTGGTGAACTGGAACCGCAAGCACAACGACACCCGCCACCTGGTCGAGTTCAGCAGCCGGGAGCTGTTCAAGGGCGTGCCGCTCGCGTGGCAGGTGTACGACGCCCGCCGGCTCGACCTGGACACCGACGAGAAGATCGGGGCCGAGGTCGGGGTGCTGCTCCAGTCGCCGGTGCTGTACCTGAACGGCCACGGCCGCATCCCGTTCGTCGGCCGGCAGGGCGAGCTGCTCAACACCCAGGAGAAGATTCTCCAGCGGTATGTGGACGAGGGCGGGTTCATCCTGGCCGAGGCGTGCTGCGGCGACCGGGAGTTCGCCGCCTCGTTCCGGGAGCTGATGGGCCGCATCTTCAAGGGGAACGACTTCAAGCCGCTGCCCGAGACGCACGCCATCTGGACCTCGTTCTTCAAGGACGAGGGGCTGGCCGCGTTCGCCGGGCTGGAGGGGCTGGAGAAGGGCTGCCGGACGGTGGTGGTGCTCAGCCCGAAGCCCTTGGCCGGGTACTGGGAGGAGCACCGGTACATGCCGGAGAAGGGGAAGCCCGGGGCCAAGCCGGGCGACGCCACCCACCGCGGCGAGATGGCCTACAAGCTGGCCGGCAACATCATCGCCTACGCCACCGGGCTGGAGCTGCCCAAGCCGCGGCTGACCCGGGCCGTCTTGGTCGACCCGGCGGCGGCCGAGCGGGGCACCCCCCGCGGGTATTTCAAGGCGGCCCAGCTCAAGACCGGGACCGAGGCCGAGCCGGCCCCGGCGGCTGTTCGGAACCTGATGGGGTACATCCGCGACCGCTACCGGCTGGACGTGGCCCTGAGCAAGGAGTCGCTCTACCCGGGCGACGACAACCTGTTCAAGTTCAAGTTCATGTACCTGCACGGCCGCAAGCCGTTCGACCTGCGGGACGAGGACGCCGAGAACCTGCGGGCCAACCTGAACACCGGCGGCCTCTTGTTCGCGGACGCCGGGTGCAACGGGTTCGCCGCCTGGAAGCGGTTCGACGAGTCGTTCCGGGCGGCGGTCAAGCGGCTCTACCCGGACCAGCCGCTGACGGTGGTGCCGGCCGACGACCCGCTCTTCACCGGCAAGCTGGCGTCGGGGTCGCCGGTCGGGCTGTTGCGGTGCCGGCGGGAGACGGCCGACGGGGCCGGCCCGGACCCGGAAATGAAGACCGTCCCGCCGCTGTTGGAGGGGATCAGGGTCGACGGGCGGTGGGTGGTGCTTTACAGCAAGTACGACGTGGGATGTGCCCTGGAGGGGCACAAGTCGTCCGACTGCATGGGGTACGACAAGGAGTCGGCCCTGAAGTTGGCCACGGCCGTGGTGCTGTACTCGCTGAAGCGGTGAACGAACCAGCCCAGCGGCGGCCGTCGGACGCCCCCGCCCAGCGGGCCGGCTTCGAGCGCCGGCTCACGCGCGGGGTTTGACCCGGCCGGACTTGCGACGCTCGCCGTGGCCCGCGCCGCCGGTCGGAACGGGCTTGCCCGGGCCGGCCGTCGACCCGGCCAGGAATCGCTCGAGCGCCTCGGCCACCTCCGACCGCCCGGTCGGGGATGCCCGGCCCCCCTCGGGGCCCGCCATCGCCGCCGCCAGCCGGGCTCGCACCTCCGCCAGCGTCACGCCGCCCATCATAGCAACTCCCCCAGAAGCCCCCACAGGTCGCCCACCAGCCGGGCGGCCCGATCCGGTCCTACTCCTGCGTCGAGCAGGTCGGCGGCCGCCTTGGCGACCAACGCCTCCCGGTCCGACCCCGGCCCTACCAGCCGCGCGCCGATCAAGGAGGCCAGCACCTCCTCGGCCGCCACCGGCAACCCCGCCGCCCGGGCCGCGAGCCGCCGGTCACGGGCCAACACCTGATGACCCCGCTCGTGGGCGACGATGGCCCGGAGTGAGAAGTCATCCGGGTTGGCGTCCCGCCGGAACGCCTCGGCGTAAACCACCAGGGTATCGCCGGCCTGCCCGGGGACGAACTGTGCCCCGCCGGAGTCTGTTGGGGCGTGGCGGTACAGGACGCGGCCGACGAACCCGACCGCCCGGGCCAGCCGCCGGGCCCGGTCCCGCCGCCGGCGGGTTTCGGCCGGGGTGATCGGGTCCGGCGGGCGGGGCGTCATGCCACGATTATAGCCTCGTGACGGATAGCCGGCTCGATCATCCTTGCTGCCGTCGCCCCGTTCAGAAGCTGTGCTCCAGCAGATACTTGCTGACAACCCTGCCGTCCGACACGCCGACGTAGACGGTGCGGTCCGCGCCCACCCAGCGCCCGCGCTCCTGCCAAATGTAACACCGCCCGCCCCAGACCACACCGAGCCAGCCGTCCGGTGCGTCTGGAAACTTGGAATGCGGAGCCACGCCGGGTATGCCGTCGAACGAAATTTCCTCGCCCGGCGAGTCGAGGAGGGCCTGTACCCGCTCCAGCTCCATGCCCTTCTCGATCCGCTCATAGTTGCGGTGCGAACGGCAGCCGGGCTGGATCCACCACGCCACGCAGCTCAGCACGGCCAGCGTCGGCAACAGCACGACCAGGGGGATGGCGAACCTCCGTCGGAACACTGCTGCCCCTCCGGTAGCCTTCAACACCGGACGCCCCAGTTCACCTGCCAACGGGGCCGAGCGAGCAATCAACTCCCGAACCGCCTACATGCCCCGCCGGTCGGGTGCAGCCCCGGGCTCGGCCTCGGGACGCTCATCCGGACTCGCCTCCCAAGCACGCCGCCAGCCCCTTCCGCCGAGCAACCCTTGAATGAGGTAGCCCGCGAACCCGCCGACGAGAGCAACGAATCCGGTGCAGCAGATCGAGTCGAGCTTATCGTCGTCCCCACCGGGAGAGGGCCCACCGGTGCCAAGGGAGATGACGGCAAACGCGGCGAGGACAGCCAAGACGGCCCCGGCGATTGGTCCCCCGAGCCGAGGCCGGCGGCTGCGGTCCTCGGGATCAGTCGGTGGCGGCACGGGGAGGAACATCGGCCGCCTCCTTCCCGGGCTTGATCCGGCCGGCCGCCCGGAACGTGTCGGCCACGCTGTCCGTCCACCGGCCGCCGACCGTCAGGAGCCGGCCGCCGGGCCGGCGTCGGCCCCCACCGCCGTTGCCGGCTCGGCGTCCCACGGGCGGACCAGCGACCAGTCGATCCGCGCCGCCCATACCCCTTCGCAGGGCGAGTAGACCGCCTCCCCGTCCGCCGCCAACTCCTCGTCGTGGATGGTCACGGGCAGCCCGTCCCGCAGTCGCACCCCCTGCCGGGCCAGGTCGTGGAGTGTCCCCGCACCGTTCAGGCGGACGCGGCCCTCGGCGTCGGCGTTGTTGAAGTCGGCGTAGAGCGTCAGCGGGGCCGCGGCTCACTCCTCGTGGCGGGCGGGGTTCGGCACCGTCGGCGTCAGCCGGAGGTCGCCTCCCGACGAGCGTGGCGTGGTCGGGGCTACAGCAGTTTGCGAAACGCTTCGGGCGTCAGGCCGGCGTCCCGCACGATCCCGCCCATCGTGAACGCTTTGATCGGATTGTGCCGCGGGACCGTAACCTGCCGGGTGCCGTCGCTCATGACGATGTGCTTGCCCTGACGGACGACCGCGAAGCCGGCCTGCCCCAACGCACGGACCGCGTCCAGGTGGTTGACGCCGGCGATCTTCGGCATGGCTACACCGCCACCTCGACCTCGCGGACATCCGCCCCGCGGACCCGGTCGTCGAGGGCGGCCAGGTACTCCCGGATGGCGTCCCGGATGTTCTCCAGGGCCTCGTCTTCTGTATCGCCCTCCGACCAGCACCCGGGCAGTGCCGGGACCGTGACGCTAAACCCTTCCTCGTCGGAGTAGAGCGCGACTTTATACGTCACGGCGAACCCTCCCCGCCGTAAAAAGCGGATCCCAATCTTCCGCCGATCGTACACCGGACCTGGGGCCGACGCAACGCTTGCGTCGGCCCGACCGGTCCACTCCTCACACCCCCTTCGCCGGCTTGACGGTCAGCTTGACCTCCTGGCCGTCCCGGCGGACCACGACGGCCGCCTCCTTCCCGGGCTTGACCCGGCCGGCCGCCCGGAACGTGTCGGCCACGCTGTCCGTCCACCGGCCGCCGACCGTCAACAGCCGGTCGCCCGGCTTTACCCCGGCCGCGGCCGCCGCCCCGCCTGCATGGACCGCCTCGACCACCACCCCCGCCTCCTCGTCGTCCTTCTCCTTCGAGACAGCCAGCCCCCACAGCCCGGCCGGGGCCAAGACCGCCGCGTCCTGGTTCTGCGAGGCCGTCATCATCTTGTTCATCAGCCCCTCCAGGTAGTCGCCGGGGACGTACCCGTTGGGCACCAGCGTCAGCTCCTTCTTCTGGTAGTCGACGGTCATGCTGTACCGGGCGAAGAACGGGAACCCGATGATCCCGTCGATCGGCCCCAGGGCCTCGGAGATGGCCGCGACGGTGGGGTGGTCCATCACCATCGTCGACACCTTCTCCAGCTTGGCCGGGCCGACCTCCAGCGTCTTGATCGTCTGGGCGTTCGGCATGGCCCCGAACGGGGCGAACGCCGGCCGCTTGGCCTTGGCGTCGACCACCCCGGCCTCCTTGGCGATCCGGTTGTTGATCAGGTTCATCGGGGCCCCGGTGTCGAACACCAGCCGGTACGGCCCCTTGCCGTTCAGCTTCACCTGGACCGCCATGTGCCGGGACGAGAGCAGCTCGAACGGCACCACCACCGCCCCGGCCTTGCCGGCTTTCGTTTTGCCGACCTCCTTGTCCAGCCCCGGGGCCGGCCCGGCCAGCCCGCCGGCCGCAACCACCGCCGCCACCGCGAACAGCGCCCGCATGGTTACAGCCCCTTCCCGAGTTCGAGGGTGAGGTCCTTCGGGGCGTCGCCCCGCTTCACGGTCACGGTCAGCTTGACCCCGACCCCGGCCTTGGCCAGCGCCTTCGTCAGGTCCTTCAGCTCGTCCACGTCGGCCGCCTTCGCCACCTTCACCGACTGGACCACGTCGCCGACCTTGAAGCCCGCCTTGTCCGCCGGGCTCCCTTCGAGCACCTTCGTCACCTTCACCCCGTCGGCGTCGTCGACCTCGACCCCGACGAACCCGCGGGGGACGGCGTTGAAGTTCGGCTTGATCCCCATCAGGGCGGCCATCGTCTTCATCAAGGGCCCGATCATCTCCAGCCCGCCCTGGCCCTTGCCGCCGATCGGCACCAGCTTCGGCGGGTCGAAGTCCGGGAGCGGCTCGAACCCGATGGTGTCGGCCGTGAAGTCGTACCGGATGCGGTACTTGGCCAGCACGTTGTAGCCGATGACGCCGTGCAGCTCGACCCCGGCGAGGCCCATCCCGTTCATCCCTTCGAGCTGGAACAGGTCCTCGACCCGGCCCTTCGCCCCGGGCACCTTCAGGCCGCCCTCCAGCTCAAACGTCTCGAAGTTCGCCCAGCCTTTCGCGTCCGTGTCGGACTTGGCCTTCTTGGCCACGGCCTTGGTGATGAACACCGCCGGGGCCCCGGTGTCGAGGATCAGGTTGAACGGCCCCTTGCCGTTGATCTTCGCCCGGACCATGACGTGCTTGGTCTCGGTCAGTTGGTACGGGACCTCGACGGTCTCGCCCTTCGCCGCCGGCTTCGGCTTGTCCGGGTCGTCGGCCCGGCCGAGGCCGGCGGCCACGAGCCCGCACGCCAGTGCGAGCGGGAATCGCCGTCTCATCGTGGTTCGTCCTTTCGGGAACGGGGGCGGCGGGCGGCCGCCCCGGACACACCCGATTTTACGCCACGCCGGGCCGTCCGGTTTCATTCGGCCGGATGCCAGGGGTTCGCACCCCTGGCAACTATCCCACCGACCCCGGCCCGGCCTTGACCGCCGGCCCCCCGGCCCGAAGATCGACGGTAGCTTTCCTCCCCGGAGCCGCCGTGACCGACCCCGACCTGGAGGCCGCCCTGCGGGCCGTCGAGCCGGCCGCCCGGCTGGTGCCCGAGCGGCGGCTCCTCCGGCTGCTCGTCTACCTCCGCGACCACGGGGCGGCCGTCCCGCTCAACGCCGAACCGCCCTTCTGGGTCAGCCGAAATGATGCGATCGCGGCCGATGTCCTCCCGCCGGCCGTGCTCGCCGGAGATTCGCCTTCGCTCCTGCTTCTGACCAACCCGGACGACCGGCTGCTCGCCGGGCTGCCGCGGGCCGAACTGCTCCGGGCGTACTGGCGGCTGGTGTTCCGGGCCCGGGTGGCGGCCGCCGTCCGCAAGGCCGACCCCGCCGCCGTCGCGGCCGTCCTCGACGCCCTCGGGCCGCCGGCCGTTCGGGAAATCCGTTACGTCCTCGAAGCCGACCACCGGATCGACCCCCGGGCGGACGCGGTGGAGTTACTGACCACCTTCGCGGCCACGTTCCTCGACCTGCGGACGTTCGCCCCGGCGGCCGTCGCGGACACGTTCCCGAGCCTCCCGCCGGTCGGCGAGGTGGTGCGGGCGCTCGCCCCGGTGATCGACCCGGCCGGCTGGCTGGCGGCGTCCCGGCCGATCGGGGCCGCCGGGCCGGGGGCCGACGCCCGCACCGAGCCGACGCCTGAACTACCCCACGAGTCGCCGGCCGAAGGTGCGCTTCAAGCGGCCGAAGCCGAGGCCCGGGGGAACTACGTCCGGGCGGCCATCGTCCATGTCCAGGCGGCGACGAAAGGCAAACGGCGGGACCGGGAGCGGTCGCTGACCGCCGCCCGCGACCACATCGGGCTGCTGGTTCACAAGTTGGCCGACATCCTCGGCTGGGACCGGCGGACGGCCCGGCGGTGGAAGGACGCCCTGACCCCGCTCCTGCCGGCCGCAGCCCGCGGCCGGTGGCCCCGGGCGGCCCGCTGCCTGTACGAACTCCAGAAGGTCACCGCCGACCTGTCGGGGGGGCTGTTCGCCGTCGACCTGATCGAGTGGGGGCGGACGCTCGGCCGCCGGCCGGTCGTCCGGCCGCTCCCCCGGGCCCGGGAGGTCCGCATCCTCACCCGCCTCCGGGCGGCCCACGCCCAGCTCCTCAAGGCCGGTGTTCCCGACCGCACGGACGCCACGCTCCTGGAGCTGTTCCACGACGAGCTGCACCGAATCGAGGACCGGGCCCGGCACGACCTCACCCCAGTCCTGACGGACGCCCTGGACGAGTGCGGCTTCCGCCCGGCCAATCGTGTGGAAGGGGTCGCCCGCGACAAACTGGTGGCCGAACTACTCGACCGGGTGTGCGAGCGCGGCTTCCTGCGGCTCGGCGACCTGCGCGATGCCGTCGCCCGGAACCGGCTGAAGATGCCCGACCTCCGCGGCCCGGGTGAGTTCTTCGCCGGCGACCCGCTCCTGAAGGCCGACACCCGCCTTTCGACCGACCTCGACGGCGTCTACCGCCGGGGTGAGTTCTACCTGCGGTGGCTCCAGCGGGCGAGTTCGCTGTTCTTCGGCACCCCGGTCGGGCGGGTTCTGACGCTGTACCTCATCGGCCCGTTCCTGGCGGCGTTTCTGCTGCTGATGACGATCGAGGAGTTCCACCACCTCGGCAGCAAGGCGGCGGCCGTCGTCGGCAAGGTGCTGGCCCCGCGGCCGGCCCCGCCGCCCGACGCACCGCCGGCCGACGACGAACCGTTTTGGTGGCCGGACGACGACGGGCTCCCCCAGCTCGACCGGCAGGCGGCGTCCGAGTTGGTCGTCGGGGCGGCCACCTCGTCGGCGGCCGAGGCCCACCACGGGGCCGGGCTGGTGACGGGACCGGCCGTCCTCGGGCTCGGCCTGTTCTTCCTGTTGGTGTTCCACGTCCCGCCGTTCCGCCGGGCCGTGCTCGACGGCCTGCGGGTGCTCGGCCGGGGCGTTCGGGTGGTCGTGTGGGACCTGCCGCGGGCAGTCTGGGGGTCGCCGCTCGTGCGGGCGATCTGGTACAGCCGGCCGGCCCGGCTGGCCGGGCGGTGGCTCGGCGGGCCGCTCGCCGTGACGGCCGCGGTCCTGTTCGGGCTGTGGCTGCTCGGGGCGTCCCCGGGTCGGATGCTCCGCTGGGGCGGGGTCATCCTGGCGGCGGCCGTCGTCGCCCTCAACACCGCCTGGGGCCGTGTCGTCCAGGACCGGTTCGCCGAGCGGCTGTCCGACGCCTGGCGGCTCATCCGGGTCAACCTTCTGCCGGGCCTGGTCGGGGCCGTACTCGACGGCTTCGCCCGGCTGGCCAACTGGGTCGAGGCCCGGCTCTACGCCGTCGACGAGTGGTTCCGCTACCGCCGGGGCGACAGCCGCGGGTCGGTGGTCGGGAAGGCCCTCCTCGGGCTGGTCTGGTTCCCGGTCGCGTACCTGGCCCGGTTCGCCTTCTACCTGCTGATCGAGCCGCAGATCAACCCGGTCAAGCACTTCCCGGTCGTCACCGTGTCGCACAAGGTCCTGCTCCCGCTGGTCATCAGCCCGGACCCGGAGACGGTGGCGTCGACCGGCGGGCAACTCCTGGTCGACCTGTTCGGCCTGGGCGTCGGCCAGGCCAACTTCTGGGCCTTCTGGATCATCGCCTCGGTCCCCGGCGTGTTCGGGTTCATCGCCTGGGAGCTGATGGCCAACTGGCGGCTGTACGCGGCCAACAGGCCCGGCCGGCTCGGGCCGGTGACGGTCGGGTCGCACGGGGAATCGGTCCGCGGCCTGTTGCGTCCCGGGTTCCACTCCGGGACGGTGCCGAAGCAGTTCGGCAAGCTCCGGGCGGCGGCCCGGCGGGGCGACCGGCCGAAGGCCGACCGGGCCCACCACGAACTCGATCACGTCCGGGAGGCGGTCCACCGCTTCGCCGAGCGGGAGCTGGTCGGGCTGCTGGACACCCGCCCGGGGTGGGCCGACCTGGGTGTGGCGGTCGGCGCGGTCCGGTTCGGGTGCCAGCGGCTCGTCATCGAAGTCGTCGCTCCGGCGGTTGATCCGAAGGCGTTCGCCCTCGCGTTCGAGAACCGCTCGGGGACGATTTCGGCCGGGGTCGAAACCTGGGGCTGGGCGGACCGGCTCGACCCGGCTCGGCGGGACAATTTCCGGGCGGCCGTCCGGGGGCTGTCGGATATGGCGGCGGCGGACCCGGCCGACGACGACCACGGGCCGCCGTTCACCTGGGCCGACTGGGTCGCCCGGTGGGGCGGCTCGGATCCGCCACGCCGGCCGCAACCCCCGAACGGGCAAATCACTTCCGGCCACCCGGCCGACCGGCACAGCCCGGCCTGACGGCCGACCCGGCTCCCCCCGTCCGGCCGTTACGACCGGGTGATCCGTCCGACCCGATCTGATGGGTCCGGGGTCCCGGTCCGGCCGCCTTGACCCGGCCGATTTCGCCCGTTTCCGTCGTGTGCTGGTTGGGCCGGGCCGACCGGTCCGCCGTGCGGCGCCGGACCACGGTTGGCGGCCGGCGAGAATTTTCCGGCATCCGGACCGACAGGTTCCTCGTCTGAGGAAAGAGTAACCGTGCCGAGACGGGGGTGGGGACGGTCCGGGCGTTGGTGCGGGCGGCCGGTCGGGCCGGCCGTACCGGCGGTGCGGGCCGGGTAAAGGATGACCCCGCAACCCTCTGATGGGGTCTCCTGGTTCCCCCCCGACGGGGCCGGTAATCTCCACGCTACCGGTAGACTCACTCGAAACTCGCGCGAGCCCCCACCCTCCTCGCACCCGAGGGCAGGTCCATGTCGAAGTTCGCCCGGCGCCGCCGGCCGTCCGGCCGTCCGGCCCCCGCCGCCCCGGCCCGCCCCCGCCCGGCCTTCCGCCTCGAGCAGCTCGAGACCCGGGACACCCCGGCCACCTTCGTCTGGACCGGGGCCGGGGCGGACAACCGGTGGGCGACCCCGGAGAACTGGCTGGGCGACCAGGCCCCGACCGGGCTGCCGGGCGAGCAGGCCGACCTCGTCTTCCCGGCCGGGGCCGACCGGCCGACCAACCAGAACGACATCCCCTCCGGGACGTTCAACTCCCTGACGATCGGCGGGCCGAACTACCGGCTGATCGGGCTGGCCCTGACCCTCGGCATCCCCGGGGTGGTCGGGAGCGGGACCCTGGTGGTCAACGACGGGGCGGCCGGGAACAGCCTGAACATCGACACCACCCTCGGGCTGGCGGCCGGCAGCGACCAGACGTTCACCGTCGGCACCGGGGCCGACCTGACCGTCACCTCCCGCCTGTCCGGGCCGCTCGGGGCGACCCTGACCAAGGACGGGGCCGGGACCCTGACCCTCTTGAACGACAACAGCGGGCTGACCGGGACGGTCCGGGTCGACGACGGCGGCGGGCGGCTGGTCATCGGCCACCGGTTCGCCCTCGGGAACACCGCCAACGGCACCACCGTCGGGGCCAACGCCACCCTCGGGGTGTCCAACGTGACCGGCCCGATCCTCGAGTCGCTGACGCTCAACGGCCCCGGGGCGGACAACGCCGGGGCCCTGAACAACCTGGCCGGGAACAACGTCTGGGCCGGGCTCATCACCCTGGACAGCAACGCGACCATCGGGGCGGTCACCGAAATTGTGAACGGGCGCGAAGAGCCCACGGTCCTGATCGTCACCGGCCAGATCCGGGACAGCAGCTCCGGGTACGACCTGACCAAGGAGGGGCGGGGCGAGGTCCGGCTGAACACCAACGACCCGGTCAACGACCCCTCCAACGCCGGGAACACCTACCGCGGCACCACCTTCGTCAACAACGGCATCCTGACCGTCGGCCACCCCCGGGCCCTCGGCACGGCCGGGTCGCCGGCCAACGGGACGGTGGTGAGCGAGACCCTGACCGGGGCCGGCCAGCTCCGGCTGTCGGACGCCACCGCCTTCGGGTTCGCGGTGGTCGACGAGTACCTGACGCTCAACGGCGAGGGGATCGTCACCCTGCCCAACCGGGGCGCCCTCACCTCCGTCGGGGCGAACCACACCTGGGCCGGGCCGGTGGTGCTCGGCAGCCCGGCCCCGGACGGGCTGGACGTGACGGTCGGGGCCGAGGCCGGGCGGGAGCTGACGATCACCGGCCAGGTGTCGTCCCCGAACGGCCCGTTCGTGCTGACCAAGCGGGACCGGGGGCGGGTGATCCTGGCCGGGGCCAACACCTACACCGGGGCCACCCAGGTGGTCGAGGGGGCCCTCCAGGCCCGGGACTCGAACGCCCTCGGGGCCCCGCTGAACACCGGGGCCGAGGTCCAGGTCGTCCAGGTCCTCGCCTACCCCGGGTTCCCGGCCCTCGGGTACCCCCCGGTCCCGGTCCCGTTCCGGCTCACCTTCCGCGGGTACACGACCCGGACGATCACCGTCACCCCGACCTTCAACCCGCTCCTGGCGGCCGACCTGGAGGGGGCCCTGAACGGCCTGCCGTCGATCGGCGGGGTCGGCGGGCGGGTGATGGTCACCGCCGCCCCGGTCCTGACCCGCAGCTCGTTCGGGGTGACCGAGGGTGGGACCCGGTTCACCGTCACCTTCGCCGGGTCCTTGATCGGGTCGGACATCGAGCCGCTGGCGATCGTGACCGACACCGGCCCGTTCGACTTCCTCCCGCCGTGGCCGATCTTCTACCCGTACCCGCACATCACCCGCCCCGGGTCGGTGTACACCGTCCAGGAGGGGTCCGACACCGCCGCCGAGGTCCAGTCCGTCCGGGTGACCAAGCCGACCGGGAATTTCCGGCTCGGGTTCAACGGGACCCCGCTCCAGTCGTTCCCCGTCGGGGCCACCGCCGCCCAACTGGCGGCCGCCCTGAACGCCGCCCAGGGGGTCCCGGCCGGCGGCCGGGTGGTCGTCGAGCGGGCCGAGCGGGCCAACGGGTTCGAGTACTTCATCACCTTCGACCGGGCCCTGTTCGGGGTGAACGTCCCGCAGGTCGTCGTCCAGGACCCGGACGACCCGAACGGGCAGCTCGACCCGCCGGCCGTCGCCGCCTTCACCCACCGCCAGGGCGGGGTCGAGGAGGTCCAGTCGGTCCGGATCACCAGCCCGACGCAGTCCGGGTCGTTCGGGCTGAACTTCTACGGCCAGTCGCTGACCTTCCCGTTCGGCTACCCGGAGGCCTTGCTCGAGCGGGACCTGAACTTCCTGCCGTCCGTCGCCCGGCCGTTCGGCCCGTTCAACCCGGCCGGGGCGGTCAAGGTCCGGCGGGCCACCCTGCCCGACGGGGACGAGTACTTCCTGACGTTCACGGGGGCGTTCGCGGGGGTCGACGTCGCCCCGATCCGGGCGATCCCGGACGGCGGGGTCAAGGCCTTCGTCCAGACCCGCCGGGAGGGCGGCGGCGGCGGGGCCACCGTCCTCCGGCTGGAGAACAGCGCGGGCGGGTTCCGGGTGCAGTTCGGCGACTTCACCATCCCGCCCCTCCCCCCGGCCCCGCCGGCCCCCCAGCTCCCGGCCCCGCTGCCGTACAACATTCCGGCGTTCGGCGGCGACCCGACCGACCCGACCTCGAGCCTGGAGAACGCCCTCAACTTCCCGGGGTATACCTTCGGGCTGACCGGCCGGTTCGTGGTCCGGGACGCCCTGGCCCCGGCCCCGGGCGGGCGGGAATTCCGGATCACCTGGGTCGGGGACGACGGGTTCAACGCCCCCCCGCCGCTGACCGCGACCGGGGAGAACGGGACCAAGGCGTTCGTCGTGCTGGACCGGCTGGGCAACGGCGGCGAACTGCAGGAGGTGCGGGTGACCGGGACGGCCGGCACCTTCACCGTGACCCTCAACGCCCAGACCACCGCCGCCCTCCCGGTCGGGGCGTCGGCCGAGCGGGTCGAGAACGCCCTGAACGCCCTGCCGGGGCTGCCGGGGCGGGTGTCCGTACTCGCCTTCCCGGCCCCGCTCGGCGGGGACACGGTGTACCGGGTCAGCTTCTACGGCGGGTTCGTCGGGACCAACCCGGGGCAGATGACCGCGTCCGGGACGGGCGGGGCGGCCGCCACCGTCCGGACCGCCCGGGAGGGGTTCGGGGCGGCCGTCAGCGTGTTCGACGGGGCGTCGGTCGAACTCGGGGTCGAGGCGGCCGACCCGGCCACCCCCCGGTTCGACCCCCGGGGCGTCGACCTGTGGGCCGACTCGGTCACCGCCGACCCGAACAAGCTGGCCGTCCGCAACCCGATCCACGCCGCCGGCCGCGGCTTCGGCCAGGCCGGGGCGGTCCGAAACGTGAGCGGGATCAACGACCTGCGGGGCGGGCTGCTCCTGGGGACGGAGGCCACCTTCGTCTCCACCATCGGGTCCGACCCGGACCCGCGGCCCGGCCACCCGACCGCCGACGCCTCGTACTTCACCAGCGACTACAGCCTGACCGTGTCCGGGCTGATCGAGGGGCCGGACAACGTCCGGCTGGCCAAGCGGGGCGGCGGGCACCTGATCCTGCCCCGGGCGAACACCTTCCAGGGGGCGTTCGGGATCGAAGAGGGGTGGGTGACGGTCCAGAACAACGACGCCCTCGGGGCCCCGCTCCTGTCGTTCGGGGAGGGCGCCCAGCCGGGCACCCAGGTGTTCACCGGGGCGGCCCTCCACCTCCGCCCGCTGACCCCCGGCCGGACCCTGACGCTGGACGAGCCGCTGACCCTCGGCGGGTCCGGCCCGGCCCACCCGTACGCCTACCTGAACCGGGCCGGGGCCCTGGTCAACCTCGGCGGGGCGAACACCTGGACCGGGGACATCCGGATCAAGGGGCCGGTCGGGATCGGGGCCGAGCAGGTCGCCCCGCGGACGGCCGACCCGCTGTCCGAGAGCGACCTGGCGGTGGCCACCACGATCGGCCCGGCCCCCCGGTCGTACACCTTCCGGACGTTCAACGAGACGGCGACCGGCGGGGACGAGCTGCAGGCGTTCCTGTTCGACACCGGGGCGACCGGCGGGAACCTCACCCTGAACTACCAGTTCTTCGGGCGGGGGTGGCCGAACGAGCCGCCGGACCAGGTGGTCGTCAACTACCCGCCGCGGCCGGCCGGGGGGGTGATCTACACCAGCGGCCCGGTCGTCAGCGACGGCCCGTACGGGCCGACCACCGTGACCGTCCCGTACGGCCCCGGCCCGAGCACCCTCGTCGAGGTGGTGGTCAACCCGGAGTACACCCCGACCGCCGACCACCTGAACGCCTGGCAGGTCACCGTCACCCTCCCGGACACCGGGGACGGGGCGGTCAAGACCGACGGCCTCGTCAAGACCGGGTCGAAGCGGGTCCGGCTCCAGGGCGACGGGGCGTACTCCGGGGCGGTGGACGTCCAGGCCGGGACGCTGGTGGTCCAGCACGACGCGGCCCTCGGGCGGGCGGCGTCCGGCACCCTCACCAGCCAGCAGACGTACTCCCAGTCGACCACCACGGTCGCGTCCGGGGCGGTGGTCGAGTTCGCCACCGGGGTGGCCCGCCTGAGCGGCGGGAACACGTCCGGGGTCCAGGTGTGGGACGAGCGGCTGGTCCTCGGCAGCCCGGCCCAGCAGGTGGCGGTGGCCGGCGGCGGCGGGACGTTCACCCTGACCTACCGCGGGCAGACGACCGCCTCCCTGCAGATCGGGGCCGCCGCGACCGAGGTGGCGGCCGCCCTGAACGCCCTCACCAACGTCCAGGCCGACGTCGGGTCGGTCTTCGTCACCCGGGCCGGGAACGTCTTCACCGTCGTCTTCGGCACCGCCCAGTCGACGCCCCCCGCGCCGCTGACCGCGGCCGCCTTCGGCGGGGCCGAGGTGGCCGTCAGCGGCGGCAGCTCCACGCTCGTCAACCTGGACGGGGACAACGCCTGGCGGGGCCCGGTGGCCCTGACCCGCGGGAACCGGATCGACACCCGGGCGAACTCCCGGCTGTCGCTGTTCGGCCCGGTCGGTGACGCCGACAACCCGGCGGCGGGCGGGTCCGACCTGGTCAAGCGGGGGGCCGGCGAGCTGCTCCTCGGCGGGGACAACACGTACCGCGGGCTGACCCGGATCGACCAGGGGGTCGTGACCGCGATGAGCGGGACGGCGTTCGGGTCGACCGCCGGCGGGACCGAGGTGGCCGACGAGGCCCAGCTCCAGCTCCAGGGGAGCCTGACGGTGGCCGGGGAGCGGCTGACGGTCCGCGGGAACGGGCCGGACGCCGCCCAGTCGGTCCCGGCCCGGTGGTACAACACCGGCCCGGCCCCGACGAACAACGGGCTGGCCCCGCTCGGCCTGCCGACCACCGGCCGGATCACCAGCCTGGTGGCCGACCCGACCGACCCGAGCACCCTGTACCTGGCGTCCGCCGGGGGCGGGGCGTGGAAGACCCGGGACGGCGGCCGGACCTGGCTGCCGCTGTTCGACCAGACCCGCCAGCCGGCCGGGGTGCCGGGCGGGGCCCTCTTGTACGGCGGGTCGATCGCCGTCGCCCCGTCCAACCCCCGGGTCGTCTACTTCGCCACCGGCGAGACGAACGGCCAGGACACGTTCAAGAACATCTTCGACTCCTACGCCGGGTCGGGGGTGTACAAGTCGACCGACGCCGGCGAGACCTGGACCCTCCTGTTCGGGCCGGACGACGAGAACCCGCTGTCCGGCCAGTCGGTCAGCCGGGTGGTGGTGGACGACCTCGACCCGGACGTGGTGTACGCCGCGTCGGGCAGCCGGCCGAAGGTCACCGGGCTGCCCGGCGGGGTGGCCAACCTGGCCACCGGCCGGCGGTTCCGGGTCTCGTTCGAGGGCCGACTGAAGGAGCTGAACCAGCCGCTGCTGGCGGCGGCCGACACCGGGGACGTGCAGGTGTTCGTCGAGACGGCCGTCAACGGCCGGCCCCCGATGGACGACCAGGACCCGCCCCTGCCCGGGGTGGACGAGGTCCAGTGGGTGACGGTGTACGGGGACGGCGGGACGTTCACCCTGACCTTCAACGGGGTCACCACCGGCCCGATCCCGGTGACCATCAAGGCGACCGGCGGGACCTCCGGCAACCCGGCCGACCCGGACGCCAGCCTCGACCTGGTCCTCAGCGCCCTGTCGTCGATCAAGGGGACGGACCCGGACCCGGCCAAGCAGGGCAAGGTGACGGTCGTCGAGCAGGTCGGCAAGCCGACCCCGGGGGTGTGGCGGTACTCCGGCACCCCGGGGGCGGACGGCCGGTGGCGGAACCTGACCGGGAACGACACCCTGTCGCTCAACCGGCGGCCGTTCAACCCGGACGACCCGGCACTGAGCGGGACCCCCGGGGCGGCCCCGTTCGACGCCCCGCCGAACGGGATCGGGCCGCCCCGCAACGCCGGCCCGGACGACGACTACCGGATCGCCTTCCCCCAGGAGGACGCCATCTGGAGCGACCTGTTCGTGTTCGACGGGGTGCTCTACGCCGCCCTCGGGGAGTCCACCCAGCTCGGGTACCAGGACCCGGTCCTGGACGGGGAGGACCCGCCCCAGTACGCGGTCCGGAACGCGGTGTACAAGTCGGCCAACCCGCGGGACGACGCCCCGTCGTGGTACGTCGGGCCGCTCGGGGGTGGGCCCGACAGCCGGCCGAGCGGGCAGGGGGCGTTCCCGTACGGCGGGGTGGACGGCGACTTCGGGCGGAACGGCTGGATCAAGATCGCCGGGACCGGGCGGGAGCAGTGGGCGATCGTCACCGACCCGTCCATCCCGAACCCGGACCACCGGCTGCTCGACCTCCAGTTCAGCACCGACGGCGGGAACACCTGGACCCAGGCGCAGAACAACCCGCCGCTCCTGTTCGGCCCGACGTTCCTGACCGAGCAGGGGCGGTACGACGTGGCCATCGCCTACGACCCGACGGTCACCGCGGCCAGCCCGGTCGGGACGGTGTACGTGGCCGGCCGGGACCGCATCTACTTCTCGGTCGACCGCGGGCAGAACTGGGCGAGCATCAACCCGGACATCCGGGGCGGCGGGCCGGCCCGGTTCTTCCACAGCCTGGCCGTCGACCGGGACCGGAACCTGCTGGTCGGGACCGACGGCGGGGCCTGGCGGTACGACTTCGCCGCCGGCACCTTCGTCGACCTGGCCGGGACCCTGGGGGCCACCCAGCTCTTCTCGGCCGACCCGCACCCGACCGACCTCGGGCAGGCCATCGGCGGGGCCCGGAACACCGGCACCCAGTTCTTCCGCAACGGGACGGCCTGGGAGCGGGTGGACAGCGCCGCCGGCGAGAACACCACCGCCGTCCGGTACGACGGCCGCAACCCCCGGACGGCCTACGCCATCCGCAACGGCGACCTGCGGAAGACGACCGACGGGGGGATCACCTGGGCCTCCCTGGCGACCGGCACCCTGGGGATGTACGTCGACCCGGTCAACCCGGCCCGGCTGCTGGTCAGCGGGCTGTCGATCCGGGAGTCGGTCGCCGGCGGGGCCGGGCTGGTCAACCTGAACGCCCCGGTCGTCAAGGACCCGGTCACCGACGCGGTCGTCCCGTACACCTCGGTCGCCTCGGCCACCTTCCAGGGGCCGTTCGCCCCCGACCCGGACTTCCCGACGGTCACCGACGTGCTGGCCAACACCTACAACCCGTCGACCATCTACGCGACCGAGGGGGCCAAGCTCTTCCTCACCAAGAACCGCGGGGTGAGCTGGGTCAACCGGACCCCGGCCGCGGCCCTCGGCGGGACCATCACCGACATCGCGGTGGACCAGAGCAACCGGGACACCGTGTACCTGGCCGTCAGCCGCCCGACCGGGGTGGCCGGCGGGCGGGTGTTCCGGTCGACCGACGCCGGCCGGACCTGGGTGGACCTGTCCGGGGTGGCCGACCCGGCCCCGGCCGACGAGGACGTCGGGCCGCTCCCGAAGGTCCCGGTCTGGCGGCTGGCCGTCGACCCCCGGCCGGACGGGACGGCCGTGTACCTCGGGAACGACACCGGGGTGTGGCGGCTCTCGGACGCCCGGAACGCCGCCCCGAACACCCTGGCCTGGAGCCGGGTCGGGGCCGGGCTGCCCCGGGTGGCCGTCCGCGACATCGTCCTGAACCAGACCCTGAACACCCTGACCGCCGCCTCCTACGGCCGCGGCATGTTCCAGTACTTCCTGCCCGACCCGGAGGGCAACTCCGGGGCCGTCCGGGCGGTCAGCGGGTCGTCCGTCTGGACCGGGGAGGTGGTCCTGGCCGGGCCGACCACCCTCGGGGTGGCCGGCACCCAGCAGGTGAGCAACGGGATCGCCACCGCCGGGCTGAACATCCTCGGGACGGTGTCCGACGGCGTCGCCGGGGCGAACCACCCGGTCCGCAAGATCGGCGGCGGCACCCTCACCCTGTCCGGCCCGAACACCTACGGCGGGCGGACCGACGTGCTCGCCGGGGCCCTGTCGGTCAACAACCCCAAGGCCCTCGGGGCTGCCGGGCCGGCGGCCAACACCGTCGTGTCCGACGGGGCCGTCCTCGAACTCCGCAGCGACCTGGAGGCCGAGCCGGTCCAACTGACCGGCCGCGGGCTGAAGTTCAACGACCGGTTCACCGGGTCGCTCCGGAACGTCAGCAACGACAACGTCTACACCGGGGTCCTGACCCTGGCCTCGGACGTGACCATCGGGGCCGACTCCGGGACCACCCTGACGATCGGCCGGAAGGCCGGGCTGTCCGGGACCGGGACGATCACCGACGGGGCCGGCTCGTTCAGCATCACCAAGGAACTGCCCGGGACCCTGGCCCTGGCGGCCGCCAACTCCCACGACGGGCTGACCACCGTGGCCGCCGGGGCCCTCCAGGTCCAGCACCCGAACGCCCTCGGCGGGGTCGCCCAGGGCACCGTGGTGCTCGACGGGGCCCAGCTCCAGGTCGCCCGGAACGCCTTCGGCGGGGCCGACACGGCCGTCGCCGGCGAGCGGCTGACCCTGTCCGGGACCGGCATCAACCGGACCGGGGCCCTGCTCGGGCTGGCCGGGAGTAACTCCTACGGCGGGCCGATCGACTTCGCCTTCCGGCCGAACTCGTTCCCGCCGACCAACCCCGGCGGGCAGATCGCCGTCGGGGCGGCCGGGCCGGACGACGTGCTGACCGTCGACGCCGTCCTCGGGCCGAACGCCGCCGACCCCGGCGACGCCGACGACCCGCGGGAGACGTACAGCCTCCTCAAGGTCGGGTCCGGGACGGTCGTGCTGCCCCGGGCCAACACCTACGTCGGCGGCACCTTCGTCGAGGGCGGGGCCCTCCGCCTGCGGAACAGCGCCGCCCTCGGGTCGGCCGCCCCGTCCCCGGAGGTCCAGCAGGTCACGGTCGTCGGCACCACCGGTAATTTCACCCTGGCGGTCACGGCCAAGGGGCAGACCCGGACGACGGCCGCCATCCAGGTCGGGGCGTCCGCCGCGACGGTCCAGACCGAGCTGGAGGCCATGTCGAACGTCGACCCCGGCGACGTGTTCGTCCGCAAGGCCGACATCACCGGCGGGGCCGCCTACACCCTGTTCTTCGGCGGGTCGCTGGCGGCCGCGGACGTCCCCCAGATCGTCGGCGCCCCGGCCGCCAACCCGGCGGTCAGCGTGGCCACGGTCCGCAACTTCGGCCTCGGCACCGTCGTGTCGGCCGGGGCCACCCTCGAACTCGACGGGTTGACCGCCGCCCAGCCGGTCAACGAGCTGCTGACCATCAACGGCGACGGGGTCGGCGGGCAGGGGGCCCTCCGGGCGTTCGCCGGGCTGACCAACACCTACGCCGGCAAGGTCACCCTCGGGTCGAACGCCAGCCTCGGGGCGGCGGCCAACTCCGCCCTGACCGTCACCGGGCGGGTGACCGACCCGAGCCCGGCCCCCGTCCCGCCGTCCCGGCTCCGCAAGGCCGGGGCCGGGCTGGTCGAGCTGACCGCCGACAACCCGATCGCCGGCCGGATCGTGATCGACGACGGGGTCCTGCGGGTGGCCAACCCGCTCGCCCTCGGGAGCACCGGGCCGGAGGTCCAGACCGTCCTGGTGACCGGGACGAACGGGACGTTCGCCCTCACCTTCAACGGGGCGACCACCCCGTTCCTGCCGTTCGACGCGACCGCCGGCGCCGTCCAGACGGCCCTCAACAACCTGTCCACCGTCGGCGGGGTCGGCGGGTCGGCGGCGGTCGGCGGGGTCCCGTCGGCCGGCGGCACCCTCTTCACCATCGCCTTCGGGCTGAACCTCGGGGCCACGGACCTGCCGCCGATCACCACCCAGACGACCGGGGCGGCCTCGGCCTTCCCGACCACCCTCCGGGACGGCCCGGAGGGGACGGTGGTGAACCCGGGCGGGACCCTCCAGATCGCCGGCAACAAGGCGTTCACCCAGGAAGCCCTGACCCTCCGCGGGGCCGGGTTCCAGGGCCAGGGGGCGCTGAACAACGCCGCCGGGACCAACTCCTGGGACACCCCGATCACCCTGGCCGAGAACGCCACCATCGGGGCCGCCGCGGGCACCACCCTGACCCTGTCCCAGCCGACCTCGGACGGCGGGAACAAGTACGACCTGGATGTCGTCGGCGCCGGGACGGTGGCGTTCACCGCCTCCGCCGACAACCAGTACACCGGGACCACCACCGTCCGCGGCGGGGTCCTCCGGCTGTCCCAGCCGGCCGGGGTGGCGATCCAGGGGGCCCTGGTGGTCGGCGGCGGGGCGACCGCCGCCAGCGTCCGGGCGACGACGAACAACCAGGTGGCCGACGCGTCCACGGTCACGGTCAACCCGAACGGGACGTTCGACCTGAACGGCCAGACCGACGCCGTCGGGCTGGTGACGGCCAACGGCGGGACCGACCCGCTGGTCCCGGCCGGGGTCGTCCGGACCGGGGCGAACGGCAAGCTGACCGCCCCCGGGCTGGCCCTGCCGGGCGGGACGGTGGACATCGGCACCGGCGGCCGGGTGGTCCTCGGCGGGAACGTCACCGCCACCTCGACCGCCGGCCACGCCGCGGCCATCCTCGGGCCCGGCTCCCTCGACCTCAACGGCACCGACCGGACGCTGAACGTGGCCGACGGGCCGGCGGCCGTGGACGTGCAGGTCGGGGCCCTCCTGGCCACCCCGACGACGGCCAAGCTGACCAAGGACGGGGCCGGGCGGGCGGCCTTCTCCGCCGCCGCGACCACCGCCGTGGTCGTCGCCGTTCGTAACGGGGACGTGCAGGTCGACACCACCCTCGGGGCGGTCGAGCTGACCGCGGCCGGGGCCAGCCTGAGCGGGACCGGGACGGCCGGGGCGGTCCGCGGGGCGACCCTGTCGGCCCCGGCCGTCGGGACCGTCGCCCCGGGGAACAACTGGGCGGCCAACCCGGCCGGCATCCTCCGGGCCGGGACGACCCGGCTGGGGGCCCAGTCCACCTTCTTCGTCAACCTGGCCGGCCGGCTGGTCGGAGACCCGGTCGCCGGGACCCACTACGACCAGCTCCAGGTGAGCGGGGCGGTGGTCCTCGGCGGGGCGAAGCTCGAAGGCACGTTCGGCACCGGCATCCAGAACCTCGACCGGTTCACCATCATCACCGCCACCGGCGGGGTGACCGGCCGGTTCGCCGAGCCGAACGGGGCCGGGATCGTGTACATCCAGGGGCAGAAGTTCAACGTCCTCTACTCGGCCACCGAGGTGGTGCTGGAGAAGGTCAAGGCGAAGGCGGAGGTCGGCGTCGTCACCTCGGCCAACCCGTCCACCCTCGACCAGCCGGTGACGTTCACCGCCACCGTCACCCCGGAGTCCGGGGCGACCCTGACCCCGAGCACGGTGACGTTCTTCGTGGACGGGTCGGCGGTGGCCAGCGTCGCCCTGACCGTCCTGGCGAACGGGTCCGGGACGGCCGCCCTCACCCTCCCGGACGCCGGGCTCGGGCTGCCGGCCCTGACCGGCGGCAGCCACGCGGTCTCGGCCGTCTTCAACGGGGACGCCGACACCTTCAACCCCGCCTCGGTCAACCTGGCGGCCGACCAGGTGGTCGAGGTGCCGGACATCGGCGACCTGACCGTCACCGCCCCGACCGCCACCCCGCGGTTCATCTCGCCGAACAACAGCCCGGGCGTCCAGGACGCGCTCACCGGGACGGCCACCGTCACCGGCGAGCGGGCCCGGGCGACCTGGACGGTCACGGTCAAGAACGCCGGCGGCACCGCCGTCCGGACGATCACCGGGACGTTCTTCGGCAACGGCCAGGTCCCGCCGGTCAACACCTTCCCGATCAACGCCGTCTGGGACGGCAAGGACGACGCCGGGAACTTCGTCGCGGACGGGGCGTACGCGGTGACGGTGGCGTTCACCGACGAGTACGACCCGACCCCGGCCACCCCGCGGGACCAGACCGCGGCCGTCGGGGTGACGGTGGACAACACCTCCCCGGCCCTGTCCGGGGTGACCGTCCCGACCCGGCGGTTCCGCCCCGGGACGACCGCCCGGCTGCTCGACGCGACCATCACCGAGGCCAACCTGACCGGCTGGACGGTCACGCTTCGGAACGCCGGCGGGGCGGTCGTCCGGACGTTCACCGGGACCGGCACGACGGCGGCCGTCGACTTCGACGGGACCGACGGGGCCGGGAACGACCTGGCGGACGGGGTGTACGCGGTCGAGCTGGTCGTCACCGACGCGGCCGGGAACACGGCCGCGGCCGGCAACCTCGACACCGTCCTGGTGCTGGAGGTCGAGCCGACCGCCGACCCGCTGACCGGCAGCCCGGCGTTCATCTCGCCGAACAACAGCCTCGGGACCCAGGACACGGCGGCCGTCTCGTCGACGGTCCGGGACGTGTCGGCCCCGACGGCGACCTGGACGGTCACGGTCAAGAACGCCGCCGGCACGGCCGTCCGGACCGTCACCCGGAACGCGGTCATCAACACCGCCACCAAGACCTTCCCGATCGCCTTCACCTGGGACGGCAAGACGGACGGCGGGTCGTTCGTCCCGGACGGGGTGTACACGATCTCGGCCGGGTTCACCGCCTTCTACGCCGCCGGGTTCGACGTGACCGGGTCGGCCGGGTCGGTGACGGTGACGGTCGACAACCTCGCCCCGACCGCCGGGCCGGCCGCGGCCGCGCCCCGGGTGATCGCCCCGGGGACGGCCGGGTCGGTGCCGACCGAGACCGACCTGACCGGGACCGTCGGCGACGGGGTGAACGGCAACCTCCGGGACTGGACGCTGACCGTCAAGAACGCCGGCGGGGCGGTCGTCCGGACGTTCACCGGGACCGGCACGGCGGCGGCCGCGACGTTCGACGGGCGGGACGCCGGCGGGGCGGTCCTGCCGGACGGGACGTACACCGTCGAGCTGACCGCCCGGGACCAGGCCGGGAACACGGCGACCGGGACGGCCGGTACGGTGGTCGTCCTGACCCAGCCGCCGACCGTCACCCTGGTCTCGAACACGCCGACGGTGTACGGCCAGACGATCACCCTGACGGCCACCGTCACCACCGCCGCGGCGGTCCGGGACCTCCTGAACGGGGTGTCGGTCGACTTCGTCCGCGGCGGGGTGCCGCTCGGGTCGGCCCCGCTGGCCCTGGTTGGCGGGGAGTACAAGGCCACGATCACCGTCCCGACCTTCGCCGCCGGGACGTATGCCGACCTGTCCGCGTCGTCGGCCGGGACGGACGTGTTCCTGGCCGCGGCGTCGGCCGCCGCCACCCACGTCGTCACCCCGGCCCCGCTGACGGTCCGGGCGACGAACGCGACGAAGGTGTACGGGGCGGCCGTGCCGGCCCTGGCGTTCACGGCCGAGGGGCTGGTCAACGGCGACACCGCGGCCGTCGTGGTGTCCGGCAGCCCGGCGACGACCGCGGCCCCGGGCAGCGATGTCGGAACCTACCCGATCACCCAGGGGACGGTGGCGGCGAACGGGAACTACACCCTGACGTTCGCCCCCGCCACCCTCTCCGTCACCCCGGCCCCGCTCCTGGTCCGGGCGAACGACGCCAGCCGGGTGGTCGGGACGCCCAACCCGCCGTTCACCGCGTCGTACCAGGGCCTGGTCCTGAACGACACCCCGGCGGTGGTGAACGGTCTGATCCTCTCCACCCCGGCGACGACCAGCAGCCGGGTCGGGACCTACCCGGTCGTGGCCGGCGGGGCCCCGACCGCCCGGAACTACGCGATCACCGTGGCCGACGGGACGCTGAGCGTGGTCCCGGCCCCGACCGACGTGGTGCTCGGGGGCGGGACGGGGGCCGGCGGCGGGGTCCGGGTGTTCGCCCCGGACGGGAGCGTCAAGTCGGCCTTCAACCCGTTCCCCGGGTTCACCGGGTCGATCCGGACGGCCTCGGCCGACTTCAACCGGGACGGGGTGGACGACGTCGTGGTGGTCACCGGGCCCGGGGTGCCGGTCCAGGTGGTCGTCCTGGACGGGGCCGGCGGGCCGGAGCTGTTCCGCGACAGCCCGTACGGGGACTTCGCCGGCGGGGCGTTCGCGGCCGTCGGGGACGTGGACGGGGACGGCCAGCCGGACCTGGTCGTCACCCCGGACGAGGGCGGCGGCCCGCGGGTGGTGATGTACCGCGGCGGGGACTACGAGCCGGTGCTGAGCTACCTCGGGATCGACGACGAGAACTTCCGCGGCGGGGCCCGGGCGGCGGTCGGCGACATGAACGGCGACGGGTTCGCCGAGATCGCGGTGTCGGCCGGGTTCGGCGGCGGCCCGCGGCTGTCCATCTGGGACGGGGCGGGGCTGGCCCGGGGCCAGTTCCGGACCCTGGTGAACGACTTCTTCACCTTCGAGAGCCGGCTGCGGAACGGGACCTACGCGGCCATCGGGGACGTGAACGCCGACGGGTTCGGGGACCTGATCGTCGGGGCCGGCCCCGGCGGCGGGCCGCGGGTCCTGGTGCTCGACGGGCGGACCATCCTCGACCGCGGCGGGGCGGCGGCGGTGGCCGCCCCGGTGGCCAACTTCTTCGCCGGGAACGTGAACAACCGGGGCGGGGTGCGGGTGGCCGCCAAGTCGCTCGACGGCGACCTGTCGGCCGACGTGGTGACCGGGCCGGGCGAGGGCGACCGGTCGGTGGCCACGGCGTACCGCGGGTCGGCCCTGGCCCGGGGGGCGGTCGAGGCCCTGTACGACCTGCCCGGGTTCGACGACCTGAACGGGGTGTACGTCGGCTGACGCCGGAATGACGAAGGACGAATGACCCACCAATGACGAAGGAAGACCGGGTCTGTCTTCCTTCGTCATTGGTGGGTCATTCGTCCTTCGTCATTTCCGCCCCGCCCCTGTCCAACCGGCCGGCCGGCCGGGATAATCGGCGGTGCCCGCGTCGGGCCGTTCCCATCCGCCGGAGGACGCACCGTGAGGACGCTGTTCGCTGCCGCCCTGGGGCTGGCCGTGGCCCTGGCCGCCGGGTTCCGCCCGGCCGCCGCCGACGACACCAAGAAGGAGAAGCCGGAGATCGAGGTCGTCTACGTCCCGACCAAGCCGGAGGTGGTCAAGAAGATGCTCGTGCTGGCCGCCGTCAAGGAGGGGGACACCGTCTACGACCTCGGGTGCGGGGACGGCCGGATCGCCATCTCGGCGGTCAAGGACTTCAAGGCCGGCCGGGGGCTGGGGATCGACTACAACCCGGAGCGGCTGAAGGACTGCGAGAAGAGCGTGGCCGACGCCAAGCTGTCGCCCGAGCAGCAGAAGAAGCTGACCTTCAAGCAGGGCGACGTGCTCAAGATGAAGCCGGAAGACTTCAAGGACGTGGACGTGGTGACCCTGTACCTGTACCAGTCGGTGAACGTCCGGCTCAAGCCGGTGCTCAAGGAGGGGCTCAAGCCCGGGGCCCGGGTGGTGTCGAACACGTTCAGCATGGGCGAGGACTGGCCGCCGGAGAAGACCGAGCGGGTGAAGGCCAAGACCGACTACGGGGACACCGAGTACACCGTCTACCTGTGGACGATCAAGGGCGACAAGAAGTAGCCCCCTCTGGGAGAATGCCGAAGGACGAATGACCCACCAATGACGAAGGAAAACCACCCGGTCGTCCTTCGTCATTGGTGGGTCATTCGTCCTTCGGCATTTCGCCGCCGTAGAATACCCCCATCGCCCCGCAGCACCTCCGGTTCACCCCATGCCGACCACCTACGACGCGATCATCATCGGGGCCGGGCACAACGGGCTCGTCACCGCCGCCTACCTGGCCCGGGCCGGGTACACGGTCCTGGTCCTCGAACGCCGCGAGATCGTCGGCGGGTGCTGCATCACCGAGGAGGTCTGGCCCGGGTTCAAGGTCTCCTCCGCGGCCTACGTCAACAGCCTGCTGCGGCCGGAGATCATCAAGGAACTGGAGCTGAAGAAGTACGGGTTCGAGATGCTCCCCCGCAGCCCGTCGTCGTTCACCCCGTTCCCGGACGGCCGCTACCTGATGATGGGCCCGGACCACGAGATGACGCTCAAGGAGATCGGCAAGTTCAGCCGCAAGGACGCCGAAAACTACCCCAAGTACGAGGCCATGCTGACCCGGGTGGCCGACTTCCTGGAACCGATGCTCACCCAAACCCCGCCCGACCCGTTCTCGAACCGCCTCGGCGACGTCTGGAAGCTCGGCAAGATGGGCTTCGGGTTCCGCGGCCTCGGCCGGGACGTGGCGACGGACGCCGTCGAGATCATGACCGGGGCGGCCCGGCCGATCCTCGACCGGTGGTTCGAGTCGGACGAGCTGAAGGCGACGATCGCCACCGACGCCGTCATCGGGGCGTTCGCCGCCCCGTCGCAGCCGGGAACGGCCTACGTCCTGTTCCACCACGTCATGGGCGAGTGCAACGGGGTCCGCGGGGTGTGGGGCTACGTCCGCGGCGGGATGGGAACGATCTCGAACAGCCTCGCGGCCGCCGCGAAGGTGAAGGGGGCCGAGATCAAGACGAACGCCGAGGTCGGCCGCATCCTGGTCCGGGGCGGGCAGGCGGTCGGGGTGGCCCTCAAGGACGGGACCGAGTTCCACGCCCAGCGGGTGATCTCCGGGGCCGACGCCAACGTCACCTTCGTGAAGCTGATGGACACGGCCGACCTGCCGGCCGACTTCCTGGCCCGCGTCAAGACGATCGACTACTCGTCGGCCACGGTGAAGATCAACGTGGCCCTCGCCGAGCCGCCGCAGTTCACCGCCCTGCCGGGCACCGGCGTCGGCCCGCAGCACCACGGGACGATGCACGTCTGCCCCAGCATGGACTACATCGAGCACGCCTACGACGACGCCAAGTACGGCCGGCCGGCCGGCAACCCGATGCTCGAATGCACGATGGCCACGGCCCTGGACAGCACCCTGGCCCCGCCGGGCCAGCACATCCTGAGCATGTTCGTGCAGTACGCCCCGTACCACCTGAAGGGGACGACCTGGGACGCCGAGCGGGACCGCTTCGCGGATCGCTGCTTCGACATCCTGAACGAGTACGCCCCGAACTTCAAGAAGTCGGTGCTGGGCCGGCAGGTGTTCGCCCCGCCGGACATGGAGAAGGCGTGGGGCATCACCGGCGGGAACATCATGCAGGGGTCGATGAGCCTGTCGAGCATGTCGAGCTTCCGGCCGGTGGCCGGGTACGCCAACTACCGGACGCCGGTCCGCGGCCTCTACATGTGCGGGGCGGCAACCCACCCGGGGGGCGGGGTCATGGGCGCCTGCGGCCTGAACGCGGCCCGGGAAATCCTCCGGGACGGGTGAAGCCTGGTAGCCCCGGAGGGGCGTCCGGGAATGGCCCGGGGTTCACAACCGATTGCATCTGTCGGAGGCCGTTGGGCTGGAACGAGTTCGCGCCCCCCGCGACCTTGCGGGTGTGGGACCCGGACCGCGAGGTGGGCCGTGGA